>CAZDXI010000101.1:4636-9752 GCA_964509095.1 uncultured Rhodobacterales bacterium | reverse complement strand
GCCATGAACTCGTCCAGCTCGTCCCGGTCGGGACGGCGTAGCATGTGGCGGATGAACAGTCCGTGCCACGCCAGTTCAGTGACCATACGCACGTTAATCGCGTGGGCACGGTCTGCGCCACCAACGAGGTCCTGCACAAAGTAGTCGCGGCCCTTCATGTGCGCAATCATGTCTTCATACAGCGCATCAAAACCCGCTTCGGACATGGCTGCGTTGTTGTCCCACCAGATCGTGTCAGCAACAGAAGCTGTTTTGACGACGTGTTTATCCTTGGGTGAACGGCCGGTGAACTTGCCGGTGCTCACAAGAAAAGTTCCGCCTTGGCCAAGTTCGCCTTCACCGCGCTTGATAGCAGTCTCGATCAGCGCCGGCTCGATCAGGTTGTAATAGACATTTCCCAGCCCCGTGATGCCTTGATCGTCAAGCCGGAAAGTCGGGTTAACCCGTCCAATTGTCATCTAACTATGTCTCCTGTGTACCCACTTGGTGGGCGATTGCTCTGGCGCATGTGCATTCTGCGATGCGGAATGCTCATGGATTTAACATGGCATTTTCGTGTCTGAACAGATCGTTAACCAAGGTTAGCGCCATCAAGCCCCGGTTTAGCGCAATCAGTCGCAAGCTGGCTGACGCAGAGTGAAGCGTCTGTGCAACAATTCAGGGGTTATCAACCTATTTGATGCCTAATTGTCGTCAAAAGAATGACTGATTCGCAGTTGCATATTGATTGAAGGACCAAAGAACTGAATATGGTTGGAAAAAACAAACTCGTTGGGCAGTACAAGGAAACAGGCAATGTCAAAGATTGCATTGGTGGACGATGATCGGAACATCCTGACATCCGTCTCCATGACACTCGAAGCAGAAGGCTTCGAAGTTGAAACATACAATGATGGTCAAGCAGCGCTGGACGCGTTTAACAAGCGCCTCCCAGACATGGCTGTGCTTGATATCAAGATGCCGCGTATGGACGGCATGGATTTGCTCCAGCGTCTGCGTCAAAAGACGACGATGCCTGTGATCTTCCTGACCTCCAAAGATGATGAGATTGACGAAGTCCTGGGCCTGCGTATGGGCGCTGATGACTACGTAAAAAAGCCGTTTTCTCAACGGCTTCTGGTGGAACGCATCCGCGCGCTTCTGCGTCGTCAGGACGCTGTGGCCGGTGATGTCGTCGCCGACACCGAAGACACCAAAGTGATGGTGCGCGGTGATCTGTCCATGGATCCGCTGCGTCACGCAGTGACTTGGAAAGGGCGCGACGTATCCCTGACAGTCACGGAATTCCTGTTGCTTCAGGCGCTCGCACAGCGCCCCGGCTTCGTAAAAAGCCGCGATCAGCTGATGGACGTGGCCTATGATGATCAGGTCTATGTGGACGATCGCACGATCGACAGCCACATCAAGCGTCTGCGCAAGAAAATGCGGACTGCGGACGAAACCTTCTCCGCGATTGAGACGCTCTACGGGATCGGGTATCGGTATAACGAAGAATAACCAAACCTGCGGGATTTGGCGAAAGGGACTTCGTGAAGGACACCGATCCTCCCACACGTGAGGGCGATGTTATTCTGGGTGACGATTGGGTCACCCCGAAAAGCAGTGCAGTCACGGAAATGGCCGACCGGCGGAAACGCCGGGGCCTTCTTGCTTTGCGCTCGTCCCCTTTGGCGCGCAAGATCATCACCTTCAACCTGATCGCGCTCGCGATCCTTGTTGGTGGCATTCTGTATTCCAGCTCCACTCAAAACAGCCTCGCTGTTCAACGTGTCGCAGCGCTGGAACGCGAAGCGCAGCTCATTTCGGATGTCTTTGAAGTTCAAATTCCGCGCAGCCCGGATGACGCGTTGTTCGGACAAGCCGGGCTTGAAGTGGATGAAACCCTTAACGGTCTTGATCTGCGTCCTGGCAGCAATGTGTTTGTCTACGACACAGAAGGCGGACTGATTTCCAAAGCGCAAGGTCCCGAGCGTGTTGTGCCCGAAGGCGGCGATCAGCGCACATATCTTACGGATGGCCTTAACAAACTTTGGAGCACTGTGGCCCGACCGTTTTCCGGAAATGGCGCGGCAGACATTCCGGTTGAGGATCGTTTGGCCAGCCTTGTAAAACGGAGCATTGAAAGCGGGAACAGCTTTAAATCCCGGTTGGATACGCCTGAGGGGCGCCTCTTCTCGGCCGCCAACCCGATCCTCGCTGGTGAGGCTCCAATTGGTATGGTTGTGCTGACCAGCGGCGCAGGCGAAATCGACCGTTTGGCGCGCGCCGAACGGGAACGTGTTCTACAGATGTTTTTGATCGCAACGCTGGTGTCGATTGTGCTTTCGCTTGTTCTGGCGTCCACGATTGCCAACCCGATTGCGGACCTGTCCCATGCGGCGGAGCTTGGACGGGACAAGAATTCGCGCAATGTGAACCCAGGCCGGGTGCGTATTCCAGACCTGACCGCACGCCCCGATGAAATCGGGCGCTTGTCCGGCGCGCTCCGTTCCATGGTCGCTGCATTGTATACGCGGATCGAAGGCAACGAACAGTTTGCTGCTGATGTGGCGCACGAGATCAAGAACCCTTTGGCCTCCCTGCGCTCTGCCGTGGGCACGCTGCGTATGGTCAAGCGCGACGATCAGCGTGAAAAGCTGATGGATGTGATTGATCATGATGTGCGCCGCCTTGACCGGCTGGTCAGCGATATCTCCAACGCGTCCCGCCTTGATGCCGAACTGGTCAAGGAAGAAGAAGAAGCGTTTGATCTCATGAAGATGCTGACAAATCTGGGTCAGTACCTGGGGGAAGACTCCCGAAGCCAAGGCGTCGACTTCATTCTTGATCTGCCGGATCATCCGATTGAAATTCAAGGCCTTGAAGCGCGTCTTGCGCAGGTCTTTGTCAATCTGATCACAAATGCGATTTCGTTCTGTGAAGATGGGGACGCGATCCGCGTCTGGGCTCGCAAGCGTCAAAACCGTGTGCTGGTCGTGGTCGAAGACACCGGCCCCGGCATCCCAGAACAGGCACTCGGCAAGATCTTCAAACGCTTCTATTCGCAGCGTCCCGAAGAACACTTCGGTAACAACTCCGGGCTTGGTCTTGCGATTTCCAAGCAAATTGTTGAGGCCCATGGCGGCGTGATTTGGGCGGAAAACATTCGGCCCACGGATGCAGATATCACATCTGAACCACTGGGCGCGCGCTTCGTCGTCGGTCTGCCGGTCTGATGGCCGCGTAGGCGATGTCAGAGCGGACGACGCCCAACATCCCAGACCTTCCAACAACGCTGCACGGCACTGCAATCAGAAGATATGGCAAAGGTGTATTGATCCTGGGGCCCAGCGGGAGCGGTAAATCCTCACTTGCGCTTCAGTTGATGGCCTACGGGGCAGAATTGATCGTGGACGATCTTGTGTATCTCGATGTGGTCAAAGATGTTGTCACGCTCAGTTTTCCGCCAAAGGCAAAGCGTGTTGCAAAGATCGAAGCACGCGGCGTCGGATTGCTATCTGCACACCTCGCAGATCCCGCGCCGTTGCGACTGATTATTGACCTGTCTCAAACCGAAACCGAACGTTTGCCAGACACACATTTTGTTGATGTGGCTGGTCAACAGGTACGTTGTTTTCGTAACGTGCAAGTCCCGGCCTTTCCGGCGATGATCCAACAATATCTGCTGACCGAGAGTGATTGACCCAACATGGGCCCCACAGCGCGAAATCTCGTCCTAGTTACCGGCCCATCGGGCGCCGGGCTGTCCACAGCGACCCACGCGTTGGAGGATTCCGGGTTCGAGGCCATCGACAATCTGCCGTTACGCCTTGTGCTGCCGCTGCTGGATCACCCCGGCCCAGACCGTCCGATGAGCCTTGGGCTGGATATGCGCAACCGGGATTTCTCACCGCAGGGCTTCCTCGCCTTGCTGGATGAGCTGGAACAACGCGCCGATATTAATGTGCAACTGCTCTACCTTGATTGCCGTGCAGACGAGATCTTACGCCGCTATTCCAGCACCCGGCGGCGCCATCCAATCGCCGAAGCTCCGACACTGGCTGCCGGAATTGACCATGAAATCGAGCTGCTCCGCCCGATCGCAGCAAGAGCAGATGTGCTGATCAACACAACCGGGCTTAACCCCCACGAGCTGCGCGCCGAAGTTGAGCGTTGGTTCGCGCCCGAAGGCAAACATCAGATTGCCCTGCAGGTTCAGTCGTTTAGCTACAAGCGCGGGTTGCCGCGCGGCGTGGATCTTGTGTTTGATTGCCGCTTCTTGCGCAATCCGCATTGGGAAGAAACACTGCGAGCCAAGGATGGACGATCAGAAGAGGTGCAAAGCTACGTCGAAGCGGACCCCCGTTTTGCGGAGTTTCTGAGCAAGGTCGAAGACATGGTGTCCTTCCTGCTGCCGGCCGCTGAGAAGGAAGGCAAAAGCTACATGACCATCGCCTTTGGCTGTACGGGAGGCAAACATCGCTCTGTGACCTTGGCGGAAAGATTGTCACATGCCCTTGCAGAGGCCGGGTGGCAGGTGTCAATTAGACATCGCGAACTGGACTCACGTCCGGACAAAGAGGCAACAACGTGATAGGTATTGTGATCGTGGCACATGGAAAGTTGGCCCAGGAATACCTGGCAGCCATCGAACATGTCATGGGCGATCAACCGGGCATCGAAGCTATCGGCATCGAAGCCAATCACGACCGCTCTGCGAAGCAGGCCGAAATCTGTGCTGCCGCCAATTCTGTGGATACGGGCAATGGAGTGGTGCTGGTCACAGACTTGTTTGGTGGCTCCCCATCGAACCTGAGCCTGCAGGCTTGTCAGCCTCAGGGGCGGCGCATTCTATATGGCGCGAATCTGCCTATGCTGATCAAATTGGCCAAATCCCGCGACAAACCGGTGGGCGATGCGGTACGCGCAGCGCTTGAAGCCGGACGCAAATATATCGACAGCCAGAACATCAGTGCAGAGACGTAAACCGATCCATGTCCAGAATTACTTTGAAGATCATCAACGAAAAAGGCCTGCACGCGCGGGCGTCTGCAAAACTCGTGGAGGTTGTTGAAGCGTTTGATGCACAGGCAGAGGTCACAAAAGATGGTCTTACGGCTTCAGGTGACAGTATAAT
>CAZDXI010000101.1:0-4626 GCA_964509095.1 uncultured Rhodobacterales bacterium | reverse complement strand
GCGATGCGGTACGCGCAGCGCTTGAAGCCGGACGCAAGTATATCGACAGCCAAAACATCAGCGCTGAAACGTAAGACAGGCCTGCGCAGACCCATGACCAAAACGACGCTCGACATTATCAACGAAAAAGGCCTGCACGCGCGCGCCTCTGCCAAGCTGGTCGAGGTCGTTGAAGCATTTGACGCAACGGCTGAAATCTCTAGGGATGGCCTATCTGCATCAGGTGATAGTATTATGGGGCTGTTGATGTTGGCAGCGGCTAAGGGAAGCTCTATTGACGTCGAAACGTCTGGACCGGACGCGGAGGCCTTGTCCGAAGCACTGCGGACGCTGGTTGCGGATCGGTTCGGAGAAGACGCCTGAAAGGGTCGTGCAGAGTTATGCACACCCCTTTTGCACATGGGGATGAAAGGCGGCAAGGGTTATGGAACACACGCAGGACAGGCTGGGGATGAGCGTGGCACCGCAAGGCGATGACTCCGAAGCCAATGTGAATTTTCGTAAATATGACCGGCGCAGCCTGTCGTATGCGTCGACCTTTGACGATCCTTGGAAGGCGACCCTGATCCGGGTGATCGAGGCGTTTACCGGCAAATTGACCATCCTGCGCCTGATCCGGAAATTCGAAAAGCGCGGTGCACCCAAGGGGCAAGCGTTTTGGCGCGCCTGTTTGGACGTCATGGGGATCGAGTTGACGACTCCGCAAGAGCAGCTGGACCGCATCCCGAAGGAAGGCCCAGTGATTGTTGTTGCGAACCACCCACATGGGATGGTGGACGGCATGATCTTTGCCGATCTGATTGGTCGCGTGCGACCGGATTACCGAATTCTTACCCGCTCACTTCTGACGAACATCGACGAAGTAGCTGGCAGTTTCATGATCCCGGTGCCGTTTCCGCACGACCCGGACGCACAACGCAAAGGCGTGCAGATGCGCGCCGCGGCGTTGAAGCATCTTGCCGAAGGTGGCGTGGTGGCTCTGTTCCCGTCTGGCGTGGTTGCCTCGTCCGACACGATGTTCGGCCCGGCGATTGAACAGGAATGGAACGTGTTCACCTCCAAACTGATCCGTAAATCGGGCGCGACCGTCGTGCCAATGCGGTTCCCGGGTCAAAACAGCCGCGCATATCAAATAGCGAACAAAGTCTCGGCGATCCTGCGTCAGGGGTTGCTGTTGCACGAAATCGTGTATTCGCTGAACAAGCCGCAAGGCCCGGTTGTGGGACACCCGATCCCCGACAAGAAAGTGGAGTCGTTCGCAGATGATCCGCGCGGTTTCATGGCGTGGCTGCGCGATCATACATTGGCTCTGAAAGACTGATCAGGCGTCAGAATATCTCAAGTTTTCTGGACGACGTACTTCCAAAGATAACGGATCCAGCGCAAGTGACGGCTTATCGGGTCGGGACAGGGTTATCGCCGCGATAATCGTAAAACCCACGTTGCGTCTTGCGCCCCAGCCAACCGGCTTCGACGTATTTGGTTAGCAAAGGGCAGGGGCGGTACTTCGTATCCGCTAGTCCGTCATGCAGCACATTCATAATTGCCAGACAGGTATCAAGTCCGATGAAATCGGCTAGCTCCAATGGTCCCATCGGATGATTGGCACCAAGTTTCAATGAAACATCAATGCTTTCCACACTGCCCACGCCTTCGTACAGCGTGTAGACCGCTTCGTTGATCATCGGCATCAGGATGCGGTTTACGATGAAGGCGGGAAAGTCCTCGGACGTGGCAGAGGTCTTACCGAGTTTATCCACAACCGCCTGACACGACTGAAACGTCTCTTGGTCGGTGGCGATGCCTCGGATCAATTCCACCAGCTGCATGACAGGAACCGGATTCATGAAGTGAAAACCCATGAACTTCTCCGGCCGATCAGTGCGGCTGGCAAGGCGCGTGATCGAAATGGACGATGTGTTCGACGTCAGGATCGTATGTGGCTGCAAATGCGGGACGAGGTCTTCGAAAATGGCCTGTTTCACCGTTTCGCGTTCTGTGGCGGATTCGATGACAAGATCGGCTGAGCCGATATCAGACAGCGTCGTTGTGGACGAAATCCGCTTTAACGCTGCCGTTTTGTCAGCCGCGCTCACAAGGTCACGGGACACTTGCCGGTCAATGTTCTTTTCAATCTTCGCCAATGCCGCCGTCAGCGCATCTTGCGAGATGTCGTTCATCATCACGTCATAGCCTGCCAGGGACAACACATGCGCGATGCCATTGCCCATCTGGCCAGCGCCGATCACCCCGATTGTCTTGATCTCCATGTGCCGACGCCTCCTGTTTGTTCCAACATAGGCGCTGTGTCGGGGCAGCGGCAAGGGCGGGAGATCGCTTCAGTTTGTGACGAATTCGCGCATTAGCGTTTCCGAAAGATTCGGGGCGCATAGTGCGATGTGGGAAAATTTTGGTGGGTGTTATGACCTTTGAACCGACGGGCGATGTCGCCCTTGATTACTTGCCGTGCAGATACGGCGATTCCAAACTGCTGTTTCGTGGCCCGCGCCGCGACATGTCGGAACCCTATGTGGCGTTCCTTGGAGGGACTGAGACTTACGGCAAATTCATTGCCAAACCGTTTGTGCAACAGATCGAACAACGTCTTGGGCGGACCTGCGTGAACTTTGGCTGCATGAATGCCGGGGTGGACGTATTCCTCAACGACCCGTTCGTGCCACAGGCTGCCGGTAAGGCGCGTGTGACGGTATTGCAGGTACCCGGTGCTCAGAACATCTCTAATCGGCTTTATACGGTGCATCCGCGCCGAAACGACCGGTTTGTATCGGCGACGGGCCTGCTGCACTCGATCTATCCGGACGTGGATTTTGCGGCTTTTCATTTCAACAAACACTTGTTGGGCCATCTACGGGAAATGTCCGAAGAACGCTACTGGATGGTGGAACAAGAACTTCGCAACGCGTGGATTGCTCGCATGAAAAGCTTGATGGAACGGATTTCAGGCCGGATCGTGCTGACATGGATTTCAATGCGGATGCCGGATGAGGTGACAGATGCCACTATTGATCCAATGCATGTCACTGGCGAAATGCTGGAACTGGTTGAACCTTATGCAACGCGCATGATTGAGGTGAAATTGTCACCCGACGCGATCAGCAACCCGCTGGAGGGAATGGTTTACAGCCAGATGGAGGCTCCCGCTGCACGCGAGATGCTGGGTCCCAAAGCCCATAGCGAGATTGCAGAGACGCTCGCTCCGGTTCTGGCGGAAATGTTGTAAGAGCCGGTCCAAATGAAAAAGGCCCGCGACAGACGCGGGCCTTTTCCAAAATCCATGAATTTTGAACGTTAGCCGAGTTTTTCAGTCAGTTCAGGCACTGCATCAAACAAGTCCGCAACAAGTCCGTAATCCGCCACTTGGAAGATCGGCGCTTCTTCGTCTTTGTTGATCGCCACGATCACCTTGCTGTCTTTCATGCCCGCAAGGTGTTGAATGGCTCCGGAAATCCCTACAGCGATGTAGAGATCGGGCGCCACAACCTTACCAGTCTGACCCACTTGCCAGTCATTCGGCGCATAGCCCGAATCCACCGCCGCACGGGAAGCACCGACAGCGGCGCCCAGAGTGTCAGCCAGCTTTTCGATCAGTGCGAAGTCGTCTTCGGAGCCGACACCACGGCCACCGGACACAACCACACCAGCCGAGGTCAGTTCAGGACGGTCGCTGGCCGCAACCTTGTCTTCGATCCAGGACGACAGGCCGGGATCAGCTGCTGCAGACACAGTTTCCACGGACGCGGAACCGCCTTCACCAGCCGCATCGAAGGTCGATGTGCGGAAAGTGACAACTTTTTTCGCGTCTGCCGACTTCACGGTCTGGATTGCGTTACCGGCATAGATCGGACGCTCAAATGTGGAGCCATCAACAACGCCGGACGCATCCGAAATCACCATCACATCCAGCAGAGCAGCAACGCGCGGCATAACGTTCTTGGCGTCAGTCGTTGCGGGCGCCACGATGTGCTCATAGTCGCCTGACAGCGATACGATCAGCGCAGCTGTGGATTCCGCCATGCGATGACCGAGCGAGGCGTCTTCGGCGACCAGCACTTTTGACACACCGTCGATCTTGGAGGCCGCGTCGCCTGCTGCAGCGGCGGTACCGCCTGCGCACAGAACGGTCACATCGCCGATCTGTTTGGCGGCGGTCACGGCCTTGGCCGTGGCATCCGTCGCCAGTTCGCCGTCATTAACTTCTGCGAGTAGAAGGACTGCCATTACACTGCCCCCGCTTCTTTGAGTTTCGCTACCAGCTCATCCACAGAGCCGACCTTGATCCCGGCGGCACGTGCGGCGGGCTCTTCGGTTTTGACAATTTCCAGACGCGGCGTGACATCAACGCCGTAATCGGCTGCTGTCTTCTGATCCAGCGGCTTTTTCTTTGCCTTCATGATGTTGGGCAAAGACGCATAACGCGGCTCGTTCAGACGCAGGTCGACAGAGATGATCGTCGGCATGGTGACTTCGATGGTTTGCAAACCACCGTCGACTTCGCGCGTCACCTTGGCTTTGTCGCCGGCGATTTCGACTTCGGATGCAAACGTGGCTTGCGACCATCCCAGCAGGGCAGAGAGCATCTGACCGGTGGCGTTCATGTCGTTGTCG
>CAZDXI010000100.1:6860-9844 GCA_964509095.1 uncultured Rhodobacterales bacterium | reverse complement strand
TGGGCCAGTGGAACGCAGACACATTTGAAACGGCGACCAAGTCTGCCGCAATGGGAGGCACAACCAGCGTCATTTCCTTTGCTGCCCAGAACGAAGGGCAGTCGTTGACAGACACTGTCGCAGATTATTCGACACGTGCCGCACGGGGAGCGATGATCGATTACGCCTTTCACATCACATTGACGGACATCACTGTACCCCGCTTTGAACGCGATCTGGCCAGTCTGATTGCGGCTGGACATCGGTCGCTGAAAGTATTCACCACCTACAATATCCAACTGAACGATGCCGCGTTGTTGAACGTGTTTCAGTGCGCGCGCGACGCAGGCGCCCTGATGTGCGTCCATGCGGAAAATGACGCGATCATCACGCAGGCCAAAGAAAGATTGATCAACGCAGGTCATACCGCGCCGCGTGACCACGCAAGATCCCGGCCCCGTATGGCTGAGATCGAGGCTGTCGAGCGGATGTGTCGTTTTGCCGAATACCTCGATCAGCCGCTGATGCTGTTTCATATCTCAACCCGCGAAGCGGCGGCAGCGGTGCGCGTGGCACAGGAACGGGGCGCTCCGGTCTGGGCCGAGACTTGCCCGCATTACCTGTTCATGACGGATGAGGTGCTTGATAGGCCCGGGCTAGAGGGGGCCAAGTGGATGTGTTCGCCCCCACAGCGTGAACACGCCGATCAAACGGCGCTATGGCAGGCCTTGCATCAAGGCACGCTCAGCCTGGTGTCATCCGATCACGCCCCTTATCGCTTTGACGACACGGGCAAGCTGGCAGCGGGCCCGGGCGCCGGATTTCACCAGATCGCCAATGGGTTGCCGGGGTTGGAAACGCGACTTCCGGTGATGTTCAACGAAATGGTCACCAACGGGCGCGGCGGGCCTGAGGCATTTGCCGAATTGACGTCGCACGCCCCTGCCCGGCTCTATGGTCTGAAGAACAAAGGCAGCATTGCCGAAGGGATGGATGCAGATGTCGTGATCTGGAACCCAGACAAAACAGTCACCTATGGCGCTGACGACCTGCACGACAACGTCGGCTATAATCCGTGGGAAGGCACGAGCGTAACCGGCTGGCCTGAACATGTGATTTTGCGTGGGACGACCTTGATGAAAGACGGCACGTTCTATGGCACTCCTGGTTGTGGTCAGTGGATTGACCGCCCCGAATTGGCAACCAAACCAACTCATCCGTCCAAGCCGACAATGCCGACATGAAAACGCTCATCATCATCAATCCCAATTCGTCGCAAACGGTTACCGATGGCATAGATCACGCGATTGATCCGCTGCGCAGCTTTGGAACACCGATCCGTTGCCTCACTTTGTCCGCAGGGCCTCCCGGTATCGAAAGCCAGCGCGAGGCGGACCTGACCATCGGTCCGATGCTGGACCTTGCAGCAGCACAGAAAGACGCGGCTGGGTTTGTGATTGCTTGCTTCGGGGATCCGGGTCTTCATGCGTTGCGCGATCAAACAGACTTGCCCGTCGTTGGCATACAGGAAGCGGCGGTTATGACGGCTTTAACCCTTGGACAGCGATTTGGCGTGATCGCCATTTTGCCGCCCTCGATCCCGCGCCACCTGCGCGCGTTTGGGGCTATGGGCGTGCTTGACCGTCTGGCGGGGGATCGGGCTTTGGGGCTGGGTGTGGCGGAATTGGCCGATGCCTCCAAAAGCTTGGACGCCATGATCGCGACCGGAAAGCGACTGCGTGATGATGACGGAGCAAATGTTCTGATCATGGGATGTGCAGGCATGGCGCGTTACCGCGATCCGTTACAAAAGGCGACGGGCTTGCCAGTCGTCGAACCGACCCAAGCCGCGGCTGCTATGGCGCTGGGGCAAATTCAGTTGGACCTGTCACACAAACTGCGAAGAACTGACCATGCTTGATGAAACAACCAGTGGCGTTTTTACCATTGCCGCCACGCCTTTCATGCCAGATGGCGCTCTGGATTTGGAAAGCGTTGACCGCATGGTCGATGCTTATGTCGCAAAGGGTGCCAATGGCTTGACGATCCTTGGCATGATGGGTGAAGCGGGCAAATTGTCAGCCGAAGAATCCGTGTCCGTTGTCAGGCGCGCCACTAAGCGGTGTGACGTTCCAGTCATCGTCGGCGTTTCCGCCTCCGGATTTGCGGCCATCAGCGCGCTCAGCAATGCGTCAATGGAGGCCGGTGCAGCTGGTGTGATGGTCGCCCCACCAATGGGGCTCAGAACCGACGCGGAAATTCTATCTTATTATCACAACACTGCGGATGCCTTGGGTGAAGTGCCGTTTGTGCTGCAAGATTTTCCGCTGGCCACAGGCGTCAAGATATCAACCTCTGTGATCCTGCAAATCGTGGAGGATTGCCCAACCTGCATCATGCTCAAACACGAAGACTGGCCCGGTCTGGAAAAAATCACGACGCTGCGAAAGGCCTCTGACGCGGGCGCTCGTCGCATTTCCATCCTGTGCGGTAACGGCGGCATGTATTTGTTAGAGGAACTCTTGCGCGGTGCGGATGGTGCCATGACGGGGTTTGGCTATCCCGAAATGATGCGGCAGGTTCTGGATGCGTTTCAGGCGAGCGATATTGAACGCGCGCGGGATATCTTTGACGCCTACATGCCGATGATCCGATATGAGGCTCAACCCGGCATGGGACTCGCCATCCGCAAACACTCACTTGCACAGCAAGGGATCATCCTGCACCCAACATTGCGCAAACCCGGTGCTGGTCTTTCAACACAAGCCATCGCAGAGGTTGATGCACTTGCGGCCCGGCAAAAGAAGCGACTGGCCGAGCTCGGCATTGAGTAGAGGCGTTTCTTCGACACGCGAATAAAGCACCCGTCGGGTCCTACGATTTCTTCTTCACGCCGAGGCCAGTTTGCGCCTGCGTACGCTCATCAGCAAACCTGCTGTCAACATGACCAGTGCCGCGATACTGAGAAGGGTCAGGCTTTCGCCCAAAATCACGGCGCCTAGTAT
>CAZDXI010000100.1:0-6850 GCA_964509095.1 uncultured Rhodobacterales bacterium | reverse complement strand
GATGAACGACGTGTTGCCGTTGCCGATGGTGCGAGATGCATGCGCAATGAAAAGCAGGCCCATGAGGTTTGGCACAAAACCCTGATAAACGGCTTGCAGCAACAAAGGTCCCATCGGTGCCTCCGCAAGACCTGAGGGCAGCCAAAGATACCAAACCGGCAGGTAAAGCACTGCGTTGACGATTGTCCCACAAAAAATGATCTGCATGGCGCCAAGCTGCCAACGCTCTGACAGGATCATGTAGGTCGAGAAAAACACGGCTCCGATCAAGAACAGCAGATCGCCAATCCACGCATCCTCACCGCTGGAAACGCTGGCATCCCAAGCAAGAGCAATCGCGGATACAAGGATCAGCACCGCACCAAGAACCTGCCGAAAGCTGGGCAAGACACGCATCAAGACGACCGCGAAGAGGATGCTGATGAGCGGCAGCACACCGTTCATGAATATGCCCCCATGCGCGGCGGGCGCGTACAGAAATCCGGAAAAAACGATCAGGATGTAGACAGGTCCGAGAACGAAGGACAAGACAGCGATTTTCCAAAGGCTCAACCCGCGCCAAGGCTTGTAATAAAGGCAAAGTGGTGTTGCGACCAACGCGGCCAAGCCATAGCGCATCGCGGCCAGATCATAGACCGTCAAGCCACTTTGGTTGGCCACCCGGCTGACGATCAACCAGAAGGACCAGACAAGAACGATGCACCAAGCCGCTGCGTAGCCGGTGACGTGAGAAGAGGAACCGGCGGACATCAAGATTGCGCTTCTGATTGGACAAGGGGACAAACCCACGACCAAGCAGTAGGATCACCGCGCCAGAGAGACAAGTGGCTTGGGTAAACCAAAGAGCATCCCTACACTCTGTTCACGGGTGCCGGTTTGCGACGCACACCAGACAGCGCGTTCCCCATGATCGCCGCCAAAAGTATTGCGCCGCCAATCAGGGTGCGTACGGAGGCGTCTTCGCCCAAAAACAGCCAGACCCAAAAGGGGCCAAGAAGCACCTCAGCGAGCGACAAAAGCGTGAGTTCTGCCGCGGGTAAACTGCGCGATCCCAGTGTGTAGAGCACCAGCCCTGCACCGACCTGAAACACACCCATTCCCATGGAGATGCCGCCATCCCGAAGCGAAAGGACGAAATCCAAGCCCAAGGCCAGACAAACCGTTGATGTAATCACGATGGCAAACAGGCCGGACAGAAAAACGGCGGGCAGCATCTCGCCCGACTTTCCCCAACGCAACGCGACAGTAAAGACGCAAAAGCCAAAGGCAGACCCAAGCGCAGCCAGAGTGCCATCCACCGCGCCACCTGAGGTTTGATCAGACACCATGATGGCGATGGCACCAATCGCGACGAAGATTGCGACCCACGTCGCGGGGCGCACACGTTCTCGCAGGACGATCCACCCCAAAACAGCGGTCATGAATGGCGCAGTTGCGAACAGCAAAAGGGCGTTGGCTACGGGAATGACTTGGATGGAGTAAATCCCACCCGCATAGGCCGCGACCAGAGCCAGCCCTGCGATGATCGCAGGCAACCCCGAACGGCGCACTTGGGCCAAGGGGTTTTCACCACTGCGCAAGTAGATGACGACGCAAAGAAAAGTGCTGAGCGCAACGGAGCGGTAAAGCAGGATTTGCCAAACGCTCGCGTCTTCGATCAATCGGATGCCAAGACCCACAGTTGACCACAACACGCCAGCAGAAAACACAAAGAGCAGTCCGCGATGGTGGCTTATGTTCGCAGGTGTGGTGTCTGTAATGCTGGACATGAGGCAACCTTGGTGGAGTCCCACATCCCTACCAATCATCAGGCGGCCTGTGCCTTCTGTTTGCGACCTGCAAATGCCGGTTGCAGATGTCCAAGTTGAGTTTGAAACGGTCGCCGCAGACCTAACACGGTGAAGATGCCAATCGGCCTTCGAGCCGCAATGTGCTTCATCACTGTTGGCTTGGGGAAACGTCGCAACGCAGCATTAAAAGCACGAGATTGAGGGACCGTTCTCAGCCGAACAAGCTGCTCACACGTCTCGACCCAGCGTCAAACTGGACACGGCATTCTGAAGCTGCACCAGTGCCCAGCAAAGGAGACCACCGTGACCGAACCAACCAAAGCTGAAATAATAGAGCTTGTTAGCAAACGCGCAAAAAATCGGATCAAAGGCAGTGTGCGGCTCGAAATGCCAGATATCGCGACGCTTTATGTGGATGAAACTGGAGCAATAGAGAGCGATCAGGTTGCTGACATCACTCTGACCGCAGACGCTCGAGTATTCTACGACATTGCAACGGGTGTGAAGGACCCCGCCAAGGCGTTCTTGATGCGTCAGCTAAAGGTTGACGGAAATCCGATGAAGGCGCTCAAAATTGGACAGATTTTGAGCGCCCAAGATTAAAGTGTCTGCTTTGGGCAAGCCGTAGCGCGGAAACATGATCCTCGATGAATAATCGCAATGGACTATGAGTGTCGTCGATTGTTTGGTTTGACACAACGATGCCGCACCGCATCTAAGGTCTGCTCGCCGCGCTTGATCGTTGGGACCTGCTTCCGCCCTACACTTCGCCACTTAACCCATGTGCAGAGCTGGTCACCATGGCAGAGACACCACCATCAACCAAAACATCCTCGCCTTTGATCCAGCTACTTTCATCGCTTGCGAGAAACGCAATGACGCGCGCAACTTCATCGGGTTGGCCCGCCCGACCGGGCAAAGCAATTGCCTGAGCGGCGCGATCCCCCAAAGCGGCCATAAAGTCATCCAAGATCTCCGTGGCTACGGGAGCAGGGCTGACGGAGTTGATGCGGATATCGCGGTCAAGCAGCGGTTTGGTCAAAGACTTAGTATAAGCGATCACCGCTTCTTTTGAGAGATTGTAGGCCCGGGTTGGATCAATATCCCGCGCGGCCACGAAAGCAGGCAATTCGACAGGGTGTTGCAAGCTCAGCAGCGCTTTCACCTCTTCTATATTCTCTTGCCACATCAATCCGGCCCGGCTGGCCGTATTCACGATGCGCGCCCCGTCCGCAAGTTTAGGCAGTAGCTGCCGCGTCACTTGGCGCAGGCCAAATACATTCACGCTGAGCAGCTGGACTTGGTTGTCGGCGCGAGGCGGTAATCCCGCATTATTGATCAGCGCATCAAACGGCCCGTCAAGCTGTGCGCAAGCGGCGTGTATGGCATCCATATCTGACAGATCAACCTTAAGCCATTGGTCGACATTGGCGGGTTCAACAACATCCAACGCACAGATTTCGTGCCCTGCGTCACTTAAAACTCGAACCGTTTCTGCGCCGATACCTGTCGCGGCGCCGGTTATGACAACACGCATTGTCGACCTCCTGTAGTTGTCATCAGCCCTGAATGTGGACCGGCAGACTGGCGAATGCGCAAATGGAATTGTTCATTGCGACGGTCGGTGTCTCAATCTGGATGGCTGGCATCTGTTGGGTCATTGCAAGGATCAGACATTCGATTTCCAGCAAGGCCAAATGCATGCCTGCACACATGTGAATGCCCGCACCAAAAGACAGGTGGCGGCGGGCATTGCGACGTTCAATGTCAAATTGATCCGCTTGTGCAAAGACGGTCTCATCGCGGTTCGCCGAAGCATACAGCATCATCACCCGCGCGCCTTCGGGAAGAAGGTGACCTGCGATTTCAACTGGCTTTGATGTGTGGCGGCTGAACGAACGGATCGGTGTCCCGATCCGGATCGCTTCATGGGCTGCGTTCAGCGCAAGCGACGGATCCTCTTTCAGTTTCTGCCATACATCAGGGTTTGATCCAGCATGGAAAACAAAGTGACCAATCGCCGAAATTGTCGTGTCCAAGCTGGGATTGATGTAATCCCTGATCGCAAATGGTACGATCTCCGGCTCGATCTCTCCGCGAGCGGCCAAGTCGATGATCCGATGAGACCAGCTTCCCGGTTTCAACGTATCCGGTGTGACATCCCTTTGGATGAACTCTTTCATTTCCGCGATTACCGCGCGGGCAGCCTGCCCACGCGCATTCTGAATGCCTTGCATGTCAAAGGCCGCACTTGCCCACTTGAGCATGTTGTCACGTCCAAAGTCGGGCAACCCGACCAGATCTCGGACCACGGTCAGGGGTAAGGGCTGTGCAAGATCTGCGACCGCCTCGAAACTCCCCTTTCGCACGCAATCAGCAGCTATGTCATCCGCGACACTCTGGATATGCGTTCTGAGAGTTTCCACATTATCGCGCGATAGCGGCGGCATGATTGTCCCGCGCAATGTGGTGTGACGCGGCTGGTCAGAGGCAACGGTATTGCCACGTTGGTGGGCGCACCCGAAATCATCAGCGGCGGCCCCAAGACCCGAAACATAAGTCTCATGATCGCGCAGACCGTTTCGCACGCTATCATATTGTGTGAAGGCGTAGTTGCCCAAAGCCTCCATCCAGACAACCGGACCCATGTCGCGCAAGCGCGCATAATGCGGCCAGGGATCACGAATGACGTCGTCGTCATAGAGATTTGTAGGATCGCTTGGCACGTTCACGTTTTTGCGCCCTTCCGGTCTATTTCCTGTTGCGTCTGTTACATGAGGCACGATCAAAGGAACATTTAGAACACATGTTAAGTAACTTGATGCGATCAGGCGAGTGATGCAAGTTGCTTCGTCCTGCGGGAACACCTTGTGTGGCCCTACGCGGTTATCCGGCTCTATCCGGCGATGTCTTGGGTTGATCCGGAAATGCTGGATGCTGCCCGCACGATGGGCGCGACCGAGCGCGACACTTTCCGCACGATCATCCTGCCGCAGATGGTCCCCTTCACCATGTCGGGTTTCTTCTTTGCCGCCGTGCTGAGCTTCAACGAGTTCATCGTCGTGTTCTTTGTCTCCGTGTCGTCTTACGCCACGGTGACGGTCCAGATTTTCAATTGCTTTCGCAACGGTTTCACACCGACAATGGCCGTTGGCGCCATCACGTTCATCACCGCGACAGTCATCGTTTTTGCGTTGATTGCGCGGTTCGGAAATCTTCCGCAACTTCTGGGCGCGGACCCACGCAAATCCAAATGAGGCAGACATGATAAACGGAAAAACCAACCGCCGCGCGCTGATCGAAGGTAAGGCCGCGCTGATTGTTGTCGATATCCAGGCCAGCACCTTTGCGCCGCTAACGGATGACGAACGCTCCATCCCGCACATGAAGGACTATGCCGAACGTATGCTGCTCGCCCGCAAGCTGATCGACAGGGCTCGCGAGGTCGATATTCCCGTGATCTTCATTCAAGAGATCCACCGCGCAAGTCTTGTGGATTTCGGGCGCGAGGTGGATGGGGACGAGGATTATCATTGTCTCGACAACAACCCGCTGACTGATCTGGCGCGCGAGGAAATGGACGTGCGCCCAGATGACTATCACATCCAGAAACGGCGATATTCCGCGTTCTATGGAACAGATCTTGAGATCCTTCTGAAAGGGTTGAAAGCAGAAACGCTGATCCTTGTGGGTGGGCTGACCGATGTCTGTGTGCACTACACCTTCGTGGACGGCCATCAGGGCGACTACTTCTGTCGCGTGGTGGAAGATTGCGTGGCTGGCTCCAGCTGGGAGGCGCATGAAGCATCTCTGCGCGCGATGGAATATCTGCAAACCGGAGCCCGGCGCGGCATTGATGAGGTGTTGCGCGCAATGGGCGGAGAAGACGTCGCCTAAGTGTAGCGATCTGCGGGGTCGGGGGTAATCGGGGCGAGGTCCGGGACGAAATCAAAGTCGTACCCAAAACAGCGCGGGCCGACGACCCAAAGCGCGGCGGCTATGCGAAATTGCTCGGGTGCGGGGATCACGATCAGGCTGACCCGCAACCCATAGCGCAGTTCTTCAGTCGAAACCGGATTGCCGCTCTCTGTATCAAGCAGGCAGATCAGATCGGGAACCTATGCCACGACTTGCTCATGTTCGCTTATCACGATGAATTCGTTCTGGATTGCCACCTCAAGCGCGCGATCGGCATCGCTTCCAAGGCCAGTGAGTGTCTGGCTTCCCTTGCTGACCCCGTCTACGGTTTAACTGACCACATCCGTGATCTTGCCGCTGATCAGGACCCGACCGCCTTCGGCGCGTGCCACATGCGCGACAGGATCCGATTTCGCCTGCTGCGCGCGCAGGATCGTATCACCGACTCGCCAAGCGCGACTGATGCTAAAAGGTATTGAATGACGCGTGACAAATGCCGCGGACATGGGTGGCGTGGCCATAGAGGCGGAAACATCCCATTGCCAACGTCAAAGCGCGCATTAGGCGTTCCAGAGCCTCGGGCGACGTTGCTTCCGTTGCGACCAGCACGTTGCCAGAACTATCGGTGATAGCCACCGGAGAGTTTGGCTGTCCGTTGATGAAGAAAGTGCTCATCTGCACCTCTGGAAACGCGCGACCCATGCCGTCGCAATCGACCACAGGTAAACCCATTTGTGCGCCTAAGATCAGGGGGCAACGCCATTAGCTCCGCCAATCTCATCTGCAACCAGCGCCGCGATCTTGCGCTGAGTCACCTGCTCTATGGCCCTAAGCACGCGCGGGCCTTCTTCTCTGCTATCGATGCGTTCGTTGGCGACGGTTGGTGCTCCGATGCTTCTAACAGGCAATATTGGCGCATCGTCGGCAAGCGCTTCTGGACGGATAACTGACATCGGCCGGCCTGCGCACAACTGTTCCCGGGCCTGCAGCCATTCCAGATATGGATCACCCCCACCGCCCGTTCCCAGAACACCCGTTCCAAGCGCGATCCGATCCAGGTCCTCCAGCGTGATATTCCAGATCTTCGTAACAGGGCGTCACCCACAACTCTGACCGACACTTCGATTGCATTGCCCGGCATG
>CAZDXI010000099.1:0-9850 GCA_964509095.1 uncultured Rhodobacterales bacterium | reverse complement strand
CTTTCAGATCGTCCAAAGTGTTGGCCTCTTGCAGCGGTTTGTCCTTACGCCAGCGGCTCATTCTTGGGAAGCGCAGGGCGAGCCCTGATTTATGCCGTGTGCTTTCCTGTATGCCCTCAAACGCGATTTCGAACACGTGGTGCGGCGTGACTTGCCGCACGGGGCCAAAGCGCTGTTGCGTGTTTTTACGAACCCACGCAGTAATCTCGTTGAATTCCTTGTCGGTAAGGCCGGAATAGGCCTTGGTGAAGGGCACAAGGTCGTTGCCGTTCCAGACCGCGAAGGTGAAATCGGTAAACAGGTTGGCGCGCCGTCCGTGGCCTTGTTGGGCATAGATCATGACCGCGTCGATGGTCAGCGGGTCGAGCTTCCATTTCCACCAATCGCCCTTCTTGCGCCCCGACAAGTAGGGCGAGTCCTTGCGTTTCAGCATCAGACCTTCGGCATGGGCGTCTCGGGCGCCTTCTCGGGTCTTGGCCAATACATCCCAATCTTTGAAATCGATCTGCGGGGACAGTCGCAGCGGTGCATCCTCCGGCACATCGGCGCAGAGGGTTTCAAGCTGCGCGCGGCGCTCGGCGAAGGGCTTGTCGCGCCAATCCTCGCCCTGCCATTCAAGAAGGTCGTAGGCGTAAAGGATCACGGGTGCCTCGCTCAGCAGCTTCTTGGGCACGGTCTTTCGCCCGATCCGCTTTTGCAATGCGTTGAAGGGCATAGGACCGTTGTTCCATGCAAGGATTTCCCCGTCGAGCACGGTGCCATCGGGGACGAAATCAATGCAGCGGGCGAGTTCGGGGAAGCGGTCGGTCATCAACTCCTCGCCGCGTGACCATGTGAAGTGCTGGCCGTCTCGCAGGATAAGCTGGCCGCGAATGCCGTCCCATTTCCACTCCGCGCTCCAATCCTCGGGCGCGCCCAGTTCGTCGGGGGCATCTTCCAGTCCGTAGGCCAGATAGAACGGGTAGGGGCGTGACGCGTCGGCGCTCGCGTCTTCGGCCTCAATCAGGTCGTGCCACGTGGTTGTGTCCGGCGTCCAATTGCCCATCAGGCGGTGCGCCAGTTCAGCCTCCGGCTTGCCGGTGGCTTGGGAAAGGGCGCGGGTCATCAGCTTTTGGCTGATCCCAATGCGAAACCCGCCCGTGAGAAGCTTGTTGAACAAAAAGCGCTGGGTCGTGTCGAGTTCGTTCCACGCAGCGGTGATCCCCGCTTTGCGATCTTCTTCATCTCGTTGAGAAAGATCGCGCAAGGTGTTGATCCAATGCGTTAATCCGGCGTCAGAGTCAGCGTCCGGTGCGGGAAGGATCAGCGCGATGGTTTCAGCAAGGTCCCCAACGATGGGATAAGATTCCTCGAACAACCAAAGGGGGATGCCCGCTATCTCCGCCGCCCATTCGCGTAGGCGCGTGGTGGTAATGGTGCGCTTCGGTCGGCGTCCTGAAAACAACGCGATGGTCCAGAGACGATCCGTGTCAGACGCCGTTTCAAAGAACTGCGCAAGTGCCGTGACCTTAACCGTGGTCTTGTTGGATTGGTCAATCGCGGTGAAGAGGTCGGCAAAGTCTTTCATGCGGGCGCCCCCTCATCGGGCTCTTTCGTGCCCGCCTCGGCCTCTTCATCTTCGGTACCAAATTCGGTTTCCACGATGCGCGCAGTGTAACCGGCTTCGTTCAGATAACGCGTGAAGATATCAGTGTAACCATGTGTGACATATATATTTTCTGCACCTGTTTCATTTATCGCGGTTAACAACCCGGGCCAATCAGCATGATCGGAAATCACGAAGCCCCGATCCCCCGCGCGACGCCGCCGGATACCCCGCAGAGCCATCCAGCCAGAGGCAAAGCCCGTCTCGCGCGCGCCGAACCGTCGTGCCCATGTGGCGTTCAAAGCAGAAGGCGGCGCGATCACAATGGCACCGGGGTGGTCCTTGCCCTTGGTTTCAGCCGTAACAGGGAGCGTGTCGGGCAGCGCGATGCCTTGTTCGCGCATGACGCGGTTCGTGCCTTCAATCGCGCCGTGGGTCAGGATCGGGCCTTCGCCCTCCAGCATCGTCATCAGGCGTTGCGCCTTGCCCAGTGAATAGGCTCCGAGCATCGCGATTTTGCCCGCCGCCGCGCAGGCGCGCCACCAGTCGTTGATCTGTGTGGCGATCACATCTTGGGGCTGCCAGCGGAAGACCGGCAGTCCAAAAGTGCTTTCGGTGATAAAGTGCTGGCAGGGCACGGGTTCAATCGGCGTGGACAGGCCATCTGCCACCACTTTGTAATCGCCGGAGACCACCCAGACCTCGCCGCGATATGCCACCCGGATCTGGGCAGAGCCGGGCACGTGGCCAGCGGGGTGAAAGCTGACCTCGACCCCGTTCATCTCGCGCGCTTCACCATAGCGGACGGTGTCCAACGGAATGTCGCCAAGGCGATGCCGCATCACAGGAGCGGCAATGTCTGTGCAAAGATATGCACCCATGCCAGAGCGGGCGTGATCTGCGTGGCCATGCGTGATCAGCGCGCGGGATACGGGTTTCCACGGGTCGATGAAGAAATCGCCTTGGGCGCAGTAGATGCCTTCGGGACGAAAGGTGAGCAGGCCAGCCATACTCCTGAACCTAGCAAGACCGTCGCCTTTGAAAAGGTCTAGCGATGGGCGAGGAAGTGTGCCGCCAGTCCATCAAAGACGCGGGCGCGGACTTCGGGTGTGTCCATCATGACCTCGTGCTCGCCCTGATCCACGAGTTCCAACCCGCCATTGCTCCAGCGATCCATGCGATCGTGGATGCGCGGGACATCGACGATCCGTTCATTCGTGCCCAGATAAGTGAGGCAAGGCACACCGGGTGAGGGGCGCTTGGCCATATCCGCGCATTCGCGCAGCGCCGCGCCCAGCCACGTAAAGCTTGGCCCGCCAAGCGCGACCTCGGGGTGCGTTTCCAAGTGAGCGCGCATCATGTCGAACATATCCGCGTCGTTGGTGAGCATGTTGTCTTCAAACGGGTCGGACAGAACGTAAGGTTTGGTTTTGGTGCCCGGTGGCAGTTGCCCTCCGCGTCCGATCTTTGGCATAAGCCACGACAAGGTCCAGGCAGCAGGGCGCAGGTGCGGTTCGATCTTGATCCCCCACATTGGCCCGGTAAACGCCGCCGCCTTTACGGGCAAGTCCCGCATTAACGCGCGCAATCCGATGCAGCCCCCCATGGAATGGCCGATCATGTACCACGGTTTGGGTAGATCCAGCGCGTTTGCTGCGCGCAGGGCCGCTTCCACATCCAGTTGGAATTCGTGGAAATCGCCCACATGACCGACAAGCGGATCATCCAAAGCGCGGTCTGCGCGCCCTTGTCCGCGCCAATCGATGGACAAGGTGCAAAAGCCTCGCGCCAGCAAATCAGCCGCTGCTGGCGCGTATTTCTCGATGTACTCGGTGCGCCCGGGAAACAGCAAAACCGTTCCCTGATGCGCGTCACGTCCCCAGACTGCAATCCGCAGTCTCACATCATCAGCGGCTCTCAGCCACCATGCGGCGCCATCTTTCGGCCCCGGAGACAAATCGGTAAACAATGGTGCCTGTTCAAGGTCCATAACTCTTTACTCTCGTTGGCTAAAACGACCGCGGATCAGGCCAGAACAGAGGCCAGCGACATCGCCACGCCCATGTCGCCATCTACTTGCAACTTGCCCGCCATGAACGCGGATGTTGCGTCTGTGTCGCCAGCCATGATGCCTTGGAACGTGTCGGCATCTGCCGTCAGCGTGACATCGGCGGCGTCGTCCGCAATGCGTGCGCCATTGGAATCGATCACGATGGACCCTTCTCCATCCAGTGTGAACTTTGCCGTGCTGCTAAAGCCTGAATCTCCCAGTTTCGCGTTCAGTGCGTCCACAGCCTGGTTCAGTATGTCACTCATCTTTGATGCCCTCTTCGTTGGGTTTTGCTCCCGACCTCTCTGGAAAAGCCGGGCTTTGGTGTTACACTTAGCACTATGGGTATCGCACGCACACTCCGCCACTGTATCGTAACGGCACTTCTTCTCATGGTCGGGTATTCCATACCTTCTTACGCCGATACGTCGGTGTCCGACTTGTTGGATACGCTGAAATCCGCCCCCGAGGAAGAGGCGGGCCGCCTCACGCGTCAGATTGAGGCCGCTTGGTCACGCTCTGGCTCGGCCTCCATGGATCTACTGCTGCGCCGGGGCCGCAAAGCTCTGGATGAAGAGGACTATGACGTGGCCATCGAACATTTCACGGCACTCACCGATCATGCGCCGGACTTCGCCGAAGGCTGGCATGGGCTGGCGCGGGCCTATTTCGAAGCTGACCTCTACGGCCCCACGTTGGACGCCTTGGGCCGTGCCTTGGCGCTGAACCCGGATCACTACAATGCGCTCTTTGGCCTTGGCGCGATGTTCCTGCAGTTTCAGGACTACCCCCGTGCAGAAGAGGCGTTTCTCAAGGTTCTGGCCTTGCATCCCCATCACGAAGAAGCCAAGCAGGCGCTTGATACGTTGAAACGCGAAGGCATCGGTCGCGAACTTTGATCTCAAGCGTGTTGCGTTTTTGTGGAAACACACTGTATTCAAAGTCGCGTTCGCGCCGGCGGCGAGAGGCAGCTACTTTGAATTCTAATCACCGCAACCCGCTCTAATCTGAGGAACAGCGCAAGTGACCCAAGCTGCGCGGGTCGTGGCCGTTCTCGGCCCGACAAACACCGGCAAAACCTCCTATGCGATTGAACGCATGCTGGGCTACCGCACTGGCGTGATCGGCCTGCCGTTGCGGCTTCTGGCGCGCGAAGTCTATGACCGCATCGTTGAGTTGCGCGGCCCTTCCGTCGTGGCTTTGGTCACCGGTGAAGAACGGATCGTGCCTCCACGGACGCAATATTGGGTCTGCACCGTCGAAGCGATGCCCGACGGGATGGGCTGTGATTTCCTCGCAATTGACGAAATCCAGCTCTGTGCCGATCCCGAACGGGGGCATGTCTTCACCGACCGCCTGTTGCGGGCGCGCGGCTTGCATGAAACCCTGTTCTTAGGCGCTGACACCATGCGAGGCCCCATCCGCGAACTGGTGGATGGTGTGCAATTCATGCAACGCGAACGTATGTCGACCTTGCTGCACACAGGTTCGAAAAAGACAAGCCGCATGCCCGCGCGCAGCGCCATCGTCGGGTTTTCGGTTGATAATGTATATGCCTTGGCCGAACTCCTGCGTCGTCAAAAGGGCGGAGCAGCCGTCGTCATGGGCGCGTTATCCCCGCGCACGCGCAACGCTCAGGTAGCGATGTATCAAGCGGGTGAGGTTGACTACCTGGTGGCCACCGACGCTATCGGCATGGGTCTCAACCTTGATGTGCATCATGTCGCGTTCTCCTCTTTGACCAAGTTCGACGGGCGGCGAATGCGCCCCTTGCAACCCAATGAACTGGCTCAGATCGCCGGTCGTGCCGGACGAGGTATGCGGGATGGCACTTTTGGCACCACGGGCGATGCGCCGCCCTTGGACGATGGTGTCGCACTTGCGATCATGGATCACCGCTTCACGCCTTTGAAGAAACTGATCTGGCGCAATTCGGATTTGCAATTCGGCTCTGTGGATCGCCTCATCGCCACCCTTGAAAAGCCACCCGAGGACGAAATTCTCATCAAGGCGCGTGATGCTGATGACCTGATCGCGCTCAAGGCGCTCTCACAATCCGCCGAAGTCTCGGCGCGTGCAACGTCCGGTCCTGCGGTCAAACTGCTCTGGGATGTGTGCCGGATCCCCGATTTCCGGGGCATTTCCCATGGCGAACATGCGCAGCTTCTGGAAACCATCTTCGGGCATCTGCATGAACGCGGCACCATCCCTGACGACTGGCTGGCCCGGCAAATCAAGCGCATCGACAAGCCTGTCGGCGACATCGACGCCATCGCCAAACGCTTGGCATTTATCCGCACATGGACCTATGTGGCGCAGCGGAATGGGTGGACAAACGACGATTCTCATTGGCGTGATGAAACCCGCGCGGTAGAAGACCGCCTATCAGACGCGCTGCATGCGGGTTTGATGCAACGATTTGTGGACCGGCGGACATCTGTTTTGCTTCGCCGGCTCGGACAGAAGGAGGCCATGGTGGCCGAAGTAAGTGATACCGGTGATGTCACCGTCGAAGGCGAATTTGTCGGCAAGCTGGATGGCTTCCGTTTTACACAAGACAAGTCCGCCGCAGGGGCCGAAGCCAAGACCATCAAGACTGCCGCGCTGCAAGCGCTGGCGCCGCATTTCCATTTGCGTGCAGATCGGTTCTACAACGCGCCCGATACCGAAATTGATTTTACCGAACAGGGCGGCCTCATGTGGGGCTCTGCCGCAATCGGGAAGCTCGTCGCCGGGCAAGAGGTCCTGAAACCCCGGATCGAGGTCTTCGTGGATGATGTCGCTGGGGCTGATGTGGCCGAAAAGGTCGAACGTCGCCTGCAACACTTCATGGATCGCAAGATCGCAGCCCTGTTCGAACCCATGATCGCGATGAGCAAGGACGAAACGCTCTCCGGTCTTGCAAAAGGCTTTGCCTTTCAACTGGTCGAAGCTTTGGGCGTTCTGCCCCGTGCGGCCGTGGCCAATGACGTCAAAGCTCTCGATCAGGACGCACGCGGGTTGCTGCGCAAACACGGCGTGCGCTTTGGTCAGTTCACGATCTTCATGCCTCTGCTTTTGAAACCCGCACCGACCCGTCTGCGGTTGGTGCTCTGGTCCCTGTCGCAAGGCCTCGACGTCTTCCCCGAAAGCCCGCCCCCCGGTTTGGTCACGATCCCGTCTGACGCCTCCGCGCCCAAAGGCGCCGACACCATGTCCGGCTACCGTATCTCCGGCGAACGTGCGATCCGCATCGATATGCTGGAACGTCTCGCCGACTTGCTTCGCGCCGAAGACAGCCGGGGCGGGTTTGAGGCCAATCCCGACATGCTCTCTATCACTGGCATGACGCTCGATCAGTTCTCTGACCTGATGCAAGGTCTCGGCTACAAGGCCGACAAGGCCGAACGCCCCAAGGTCAAAGCGACGCCAGCCGAAACGCCCACGCAAGAGGGCGGTGAGGACACAGCTCCAGCTCCGGACGCTGCCGAAGACACCGAGACGCCCACGCCAGAGGGCGGCGAGGCGACAGCTGATACACCGGTCACCGCTGAGTCGTCCGAACCCGAGGTCGAAATCTTCTACACCTTCACTTGGGGTGGCCGTGCCGCCAACCGCGGTGGTGGTGGGAACCGACCGCAAGGCCAGCAAGCTCGTGGCAAGCCCAAAGGCGGCAAACGCCCGCCCCAAAAGGGCAAAGGCAAAGGTGGCAAGCCCCAAGGTGCGCGCAATTTCGAAGCCCGTCCTCCCAAAAAGGACAAGGCCATCGACCCGGACAACCCCTTCGCGGCTCTGGCCGCACTGAAGGGCGACACCTAAGCGTTGACCGAGGCACCCTCAAAACTGCGCGTGGACAAATGGCTTTGGCACGCGCGGTTCTTCAAAACCCGCACGCTTGCCGCCACACAGGTTAGCGCAGGCCATGTGCGTCTGAACTCTGACAAAATCCACAAGCCGGCGACCTCAGTTGCTCCGGGTGATGTGCTCACCTTCTCTCAGGGGCGTCACGTTCGTGTGATCCAGATCGACGCCCTTGGGGAACGTCGTGGCCCCGCGCCCGAAGCCCAGGCGCTCTATACCGACCTCGATCCCCCGAAACCTCGCTCCCCAAGCGATCCGTCGCCCAATCCGTCCTATGACGGCAAAGGCCGCCCCACCGGTCGGGATCGTCGCAGACTGGATGTTTCCCGTCGCGACCATCTTGAATGATCTCGCCCTCTGGTCTAACCCAAACCCCGGTAAGTTCGGTACGGAAAGCTCTATGACCTATATCGTGAACGACAGCTGCATCGCCTGCAAATACACCGACTGTGTCGAAGTCTGCCCTGTGGACTGCTTCTATGAAGGTGAAAACATGCTGGTGATCCACCCCGATGAATGCATCGACTGTGGTGTCTGTGAACCGGAATGCCCCGCCGACGCGATCCGCCCGGACACCGAACCGGACATGGAAAAATGGGTCGAGTTCAACCGCAAATACTCCGAACTCTGGCCCGTCATCATCACCAAGAAAGACCCTCTGCCCGACGCAGATGATCGTGACGGTGAGTCCGGTAAGCTCGAAAAGTACTTCTCCGAAGCCCCGGGCGAGGGCGGCTAACTCATTTGCCTAAGCTTAACAGCGCGTTACGCAGCGGTAACTTTTAGAATCACGTTTTTTGTGATATGGTCCTGTTACAAATTGGCCTGAAAGGACCAAATTCCTCGCGCAATCCACCACTTGCGCGCGGCAAGACAGCTGACACCGCCACTTGCTCTGAGAGCCGTAGCCCGTCTCTCGTGCAAGCCTATTTGTCTTGAACGGTCCGACATCAGGTTGCTGAAAAGGAAATTTACATGTCCAAGTCGAAAAAACTCGACTTTCGTCCGAATGAATACGTGGTCTATCCCGCACATGGTGTCGGTCAGATCGTGTCTGTGGAAGATCAGGAAGTCGCCGGCTTCAAGCTGGAGGTTTTCGTGGTCTCCTTTGAAAAGGACAAGATGAAGCTGTCCGTGCCCACCAACAAGGCCATCGAGGTCGGCATGCGCGCGCTCTCCAGCCCTGACGTGATCTCTCAGGCGATGAAAACGCTCAAGGGCAAGGCCAAGGTCAAACGTGCCATGTGGTCCCGTCGCGCTCAGGAATATGAACAAAAGATCAACTCCGGTGACCTGATCGCCATTGCCGAGGTCGTGCGTGACCTGCACCGCAATGATGACCAGCGTGAGCAATCCTACTCCGAGCGTCAGCTCTATGAAGCCGCTCTCGAACGTCTCACCCGTGAAGTCGCCGCCGTCGATGGTGGAGACGAAATGGAAGCCGGCCGTCAAATCGACGCTGTCCTCACCAGCCGCGCCGCCGCCGCCTGATCCGGTGTCTGATATGTCTTGAAAGCCCGGCCTTCTGGCCGGGTTTTTTTGTGCCCGCCCTCGCTGTCGATGTCACGGCAACCCAGCCTCGTATTCCCAATCCGCATCCCACCTCGACTGGCCCGCAACCTCTCGAAAACGCCATTTTCGCTGGTCACTAAAGAGACTTCAGCTTCGCTTTTTTTGAAGCGAAAGTCTGGTTTGAGCCCAAACCACCGGATGCTGCACTATGCGTGAACCGCGGCTTAGGCGTTGCGCGGGAACAGAGATTTCGACGAGCCCGCGACCAATTGCTTAAAATATATCGCGCCTTTCGCTTCGGGGATCGTCCTTTGCTCGGTAAGGTTCGTAGATGCCTGATCGCGCTTTTCTTCTCCATGGTCGCGACGGATCGTTTGAGAAGCCATCAATGTCGAAAAAAGTGATTGAAGGCGTTCCATCTGATGCACATTTTGCTGCCCATTCGCCCCACGGGGTCACGATGCCAGAAATCGCTGCCGCATTGTGTTTGGCCGCAACCGCGTAGCTTACCCAATAAGAATTGCTAGCAGCATGACCAATTACTTCAGCAGCAAAGGCTGAGTCATTAGGATACGCTGCGGAGCCACCTGTTGTGGAGAACAGAACGCAGTCCACTCCCAGTTTTTCATACTCAATGAAGACTTCAGGGAAATGTGACTCCATGCCCAAAGCACACCCAAACCGCAATCCGTCGACTTCAAAAATGATCGGGAGTGTACCAGGAGTATACATATAAGATATCTTGGTGTTTGACAGCATACGCTCGTCATACCGCGTCACCAGTGCACCCTCATCAGAGACAACATAAAGGCTGTTGTGCGGACGTTGCTGGTTGGTCAATTGATGCACAGAGCCAAAAACCA
>CAZDXI010000098.1:0-9851 GCA_964509095.1 uncultured Rhodobacterales bacterium | reverse complement strand
TACCGAACCCGGGGGTCACGGAGCGGGTCAACGCGCCTTCGTCGTATTTTTCCTCGATCGCGGCGAGTTCTGCTTCGGTCAGCTCGCGCACCTCTTCTGGTCGCTGGTCACTCATCGCGCATCTCCGGTGTCAAAAATTCGGATTGGAGGTGGGGTGTCAGGCGGCAGGTTCAGCCCGCCGCCTGTCATGTCGTCGCTTACTTCAGAAGCCCGGCTTCTTTGTAGAACTTCTCAGCGCCCGCGTGCAGCGGAACGCCCAGCGCGGCAATGCCGTCCAACGCCGAGTCAGGCGTGATCTGCTTGCCCTTGGCGTGGCCATTGTCCAGCAGCTTGCGGGTGTTGTCGTTCCACAAGGCGGCTGTGATGCCATAGACCAGTTCTTCGGACAGGTCCGAGGACACGACCAGCAGTGCCGACACCGCCGGTGTTTTTACGTCATAATCCACGCCTTCATACACGCCGCCGGGGATGGCAGACGGGATGTAGGCCGGGATGATGCCGTTGATCTTGGCCAGGTCATCTTCGGAAAAGCTGTGCAGTTCCATGCCTTTGGTTGTTGCCAGCTGCACCATCGCGGAAACCGGCCAGCCTGCGGCATAGAAATACGCATCCAACTGACCATCCGCCAGACGTTCGGCAGATTGTGAGTTGTTCAGCTCGGCTTCGTCATAGTTGTCGCGGGTCAGGCCCCATTCGGCCAGCATCATTTCCACGGCAACCTGTGTTCCGGAACCGGCTTGGGCGATGCCCACGCGTTTGCCTTCCAGATCGGCCAGCGATGCAATGCTGGACCCCTTGGGCAGCACCAGATGCAGGTCTTCTGGATACAGGTTCGCCACAATCCGCAGCTTTTCGTGCGGCTTGCCGTCGAACTTGCCTTCGCCCAGGAACATGGACCGTGTCACATCCGCCGCCGCCATACCGGCTTCGAGTTCGCCGTTCTGAACAGCAGTGTTGTTGAACACGGACGCTGTGGTGGATTGCGCAATCGCGATCAGCCCGGGCACGCCGCATTGGCCGCCCTTGTCACACGGACGCGCACCCGGAGGTGCCGAAATACCGTTGGCAATCGTGCCGCCAATCGGGAAATACGTGCCCCCCGCGCTCCCGGTTCCGATCCGAAAGAAGGTCGGGTCCTGTGCGAATGCTGTTCCCGCGGCCAGCGTCATCGCAACGGCTGTTCCAGCAAGTTTAGAGAAAAAAGTCATAGAGAACTCCCTAGTGTCAGACTTTCAAACGAGTCATGTTTTCAACCGTGGCGGAGGATCGAAATAAAGGCAAATTTTATTATTTTTGGTTTTGATAGATTTTGGTTATGAATTGCTTGGCTGATGAAAGGTTAGGCATGAACATCTCTCAGATCACCGCGTTTCAGGCTGTCATGACCTCTGCGTCGCTGTCAGATGCCGCGCGCAAGCTGGGGCGGACGCAACCGGCTGTGAGCACAGCGATCAAAACGCTCGAAGACCAGTTGGGTCTGCAATTGTTCAGCCGCGAGGGGCGCAAGCTGATCCCATTGCCCGAAGCGCAGTACCTTTTGGCGGAAACCACCACGATCCTTGGGCAATTGTCCCGTGTGCGCCAGACGATGAAAAGCCTCGCAGACGGGCAAACCGGAAGCCTTAACATCGCTGCGATGCCGGGGCCGGTGTCGATGATCTTTCCGCGCTTTATCGCCGGGCAACTGGACCGGGACTCCGGTATTTCCGTGTCGATCCTCGCGCGCAGTTCCAGTCAGATCGCAGAACTCGCCCGCGCGCAAAGCATTGATTTCGGCTTTGCCGACGCACCCGACGATGCCGGGTCACAGACGCTTTATGCCGCCGAGATCATCTCTGCCAATTGCTCTGTGGCACTACCTGCGGGGCATGTGTTGACCAAAAAAGCGGCGATTTCACTGGAAGATCTGGCGGCCGAGCCGATGGGCTCCCTGCAAGCAACCCATAGTCATCAGCGCGACATCGACGCGGTCTGCCAGGCCCGTGGCCTTACCCTGTCTGTGATGGTCGAAAGCCAGACCTTCCTGCCGATCCTGCAATTCGTGTCTTCTGGTCTGTGCTGTTCGATCATCGACCCTCTGACTGTGGTGCATGTGAACTCCGCGCCCGATCTGGCGGCGGCTGTTACGATCCGTCCTCTCAGCACGCCAATCCGCTATCGCTATGCGATATTCGAACCGAAATACCGCCCCGTGTCGGTCCTTGCCCGCCAAACGATGGACGCTTGGCGCGAGGAAGTCCTGCATCTGCTCCGCCAGACCGGCGCCGACCCGGAGGTCGCTCAGAGCATCCCGGCCAGCACATCGCCATAGGCAAACAGCCCCGCCAGCCCGCCAGTATGCACAAAGCACACGCGCGCGCCTTGCGGGATCGTCCCGTCCGCCACCAGCGCCGGGATCGCAGCAAACGCCTTTGCGGTATAGACCGGATCAACGAACATCCCTTCGCTGCGCGCCAGACGCGTCATCGCATCCAGCGCAACCGGTCCGATTTTGCCATAGCCGGGCGCAAGGGCCCCGTCCCACAGAACGATATCCGCGTCCCGCACTGCTTTGGCGTCCTCGCAAAGGCCCTTGAGCCGTTCGATCACCCCCTTGATCCTCTCGTACTGCGCGGGCTTGGGGCGCCGCACGCAACTCCCGATCACTTGCGCCTTTGACCCTGCGCCGCGCACACCGGCCAGCAAACCGCTATGGGTCGCGCCACTGCCGGAAGACACCACAAACACATCAAAGCCCGCGTCCTGATCCAGCACTTCGCGTCCACAATCCACATATCCCAACGCGCCCAGCGGTGGGTGATCTGCCCCGAGCGGGATCACATACGGCACGCGCCCGTCACTCTTTAACTCCTCCGCCCTCTCATACAGCGCGCGATCCGCGCCCGCTTCGTCCTCCCCCTCGGGATAGGTCATGATCTCCGCCCCAAGGAGCTTGTTCAGCAACACATTCCCGGAGGTCTCGTACAGCCCGTCGGTCCCGTCTACCCGGTTTTCCAACTGCACCACGGCTTGCATCCCCAGCGCATTGGCCACACTCGCTGCGATCCTCACAAAGTTCGACTGCACAGCGCCTGTGATCAGGATCGTATCCGCGCCTTTGGCCTTTGCCGCCCCGAAGTAATACTCCAACTGCCGTGACTTGTTCCCTCCCAAACTCAACCCCGCCAGATCGTCTCTCTTGATCCACAGGTCGATCCCAAGCTGCTGTGACAGGTTCTCCGCCTTCTGGAGCGGGGTCGGGTCTGTCACAATCGGGTGCTTAGGAAGGGTCATCTGGCCGGGCTCTTGTTCTTGGGTCCAGATCAGAGCCTAGCCGATACCTTTTGGCCACGCGACGGGAAAACCGGTCTCACACCCGCGTGAGGTGACTGGAAATTTACCCTTATCTGTGCAACCAAACACGTAAAGCTGCCCTATGAATTTATGCAAGAGTTGACCCCAATGCTGACCAAACGCCACTTCATCATGACCTCCGCAGCCCTGTTTTCCACGCCGATCGCGGCGTTGGCTCAGGATGCGCCCAAGCGCCGCCCTGTCTCCAACAGTGCGATGTATTCTCGTTGGGATGCCCAAGTCACGCCTGCGGGTTATGATCCATCGACAACCAACCCTTGGGGGTTCCACACGCGCTTTCTTCCTCAATTGGTCGAAGCCAAGGACGGCCTGACCCCCGGTGACATCCATGTGGATGCGGTTGCTCGTTACCTTTACCATGTGCGGGATGACGGCACGGCGATGCGCTATGGTGTGGCCATTGCCAAAGGCGATTTGTACGAGGCCGGGACCTACACCATCCGTCGCAAGGCGAAATGGCCCACATGGACACCGACCAAGGCGATGATCGAACGGGACCCGGACCTGTATAAAAAGCACGAAGACGGGATGGACGGCGGCCCGTCCAACCCTCTTGGCTCTCGGGCGCTTTACCTGTTTGTGGGCAACCGTGACACGTATCTGCGGATCCATGGCTCCCCGCACCCGCGTTCTATCGGTGGGCGCGCAAGTTCTGGTTGTGTGCGTATGGTGATGGCCCATATCATCGGGCTGTACGAAGACGTCAACACAGGCGCCACCGCGTTCCTCTATCCGCCAGAAGATCGCGTCAGCGCCAGCAGCTAAGGCTGTACTTCAAAGTTTTTAGGCACCGTGCAAGGCAGTCTTGCGCGGTGTTTTCATGTCCGGGGGTCAGGCTGCCGACTTCGGAGTGCAGATCGGATTGCCTTGCGGCGTGCGCAGCGGCAGGTACGTATCCTCGACCACGCCTCGATGCAGGTACTCATAGCAGCCATCATCCGGGTTGATCCGTGCGGTGCTCAGGTCCTGATAGGGTGCTGCCAGTTCCTGCACGTTTTCAGGCAGGTTGATGACACTGCCGGGTACCGGCTCGCAGGCAGACAGGGTGACAACGGCGAGGCTGAGGCAGCAAATCAGGCGGGTCATAGAGAACTCTTTCTGGTAGCAATGCAGACGTGCCTCACCCTAGAGTTCACCCCCGCGTCCCTGTCAAGCGCCGCTGGTTCATTTGCCGGCGGCTGTAGCGCATACACCATAGCGCAGGTCAGAAAATGAAGTCGCTTTCGCTGAGGTCGCCGAGCATCGCTCCGTACAGGTAGATATCGGACACGCCATCTCCGGACATCAAACGAACCCCATAGGATTTCTGTTCCGCAGCCAAGATGACGGATCCAAAATCACCCCATTCCAAGACCGATCTTGCATCCAATCGATCTATTCCGGGTTCGAAGTCTCTCACGCGACCATCGTAGACGCTTTCCCTGAAAACAAAGACATCCTCCCCGGTTCCGCCGCGCAGTGTCTGATCCTCAAAGGATCCGCCGAATTGCATAGGTGACGTATCTTTGCCGGACGCACTGATCCAGTCATCCCCGTCCCCTGCGAGGACAAAATCAATGCGGTCGCCCATCCGCAGGATATTGTCTGCATCGCCCGTCAGGATCAGCCGTGTCGCGTGTCCGTCGCGGTCTGTGAAATTGGATGACGCATGTATCCGCGCTGCGAAATCCTCTGCTTGCACAACGGTCTGCGTCGCCAAAGACGTCAGCGGGGAAGATTGCAGCATATCCATCAGGTCCGAAAAGCCCGTCGTACCATTCGAAAACGCACCATGGTCACCGCTCAGGAAAAACAACTCTCCGGCGCGGGCATCATCTCGCATGTAATGCAGCATCGAAATCGTCTGACCGTCTGGGGATTCAACCTCGAAAGCGAACACGTCATCGAACGTTTGTGCGTTCTTGAGAAAGTCCCAGCCGGAACCGACTGGTGTGCCGGACAGTTCAACCTCGGGCAGTCCCTATGCACTTACAGTGCCGCCCTCCACAGCAGAGACCACGAGGCCGCCGGGCAAGGCCGTATCAACGCCAGTCAACGCATCACTTAGAAAATTATAAGCACCGCTGTCATCGACGGTGAAACTGTAGCCGCGCAGGAAGGTGAAGCTCATCCGGTGCAATCCGCTGTTGACAGGTTTGCGTCAGCCTACCAACGATTTAGGGCTGTAATGTGGCGATCTATCGTGCAGCGCACGCACCTTTAGGTTTTCATTAACTTATTGAAAAATAACAAAAGTTGACAGCTGTCAACTCAGCGCCATCCGGCTTCGGCGAGGGCGGCTCCGTAGTTCGGAGCGACGTTCATTTTGCCCTGTAGTCCCGCGCGTTTCAGGGCCGTGTGCATCGCCGGCAGACGCCAGCACGGGACGTGCATAACCATGTGGTGTTCGAGGTGATAGTTCACCCAATAGGGCGCGATGAAGGTGCGGGCGAGGGGGCTTGCGAGGGTGGTGCGCACGTTGCGCAAAGGGTCCTCGGACTGTTCGGTCGCGCCGTGTTCGGCGATGTTGCGGATGCGCAGGACAAGCTGGAACCACGTCAGATACGGCAGCAGCCAGAAGGCGAGGCCGTACCACCACTCCCCCAGCGCGCCCATCAGCACGATGATGCCCACAAACACCGGTAGCGATTTCCAGAACTCCCGCGCCTTGAAGGCTTGGGCGGCGTCCGTGGTTGCGGCCTCAATCGCCTCATCGTCGCCCGCCAGCCGGAACGATGTCAGGACCTGAGCGGCCAGCAGTTTGATCCCGGTCTGCCCGGTGATGTCGCGGGTAAACTTGCGTCTCAGCGAGGCTTGAGAGGTGGGGAATTTCTCGGACAGGACCAGATCAGGGTCCTTGTCCGTTTGCGTGAAACGGTGGTGCGTCAGGTGGTAATGGCGATAGGCCGCGAGTTCCGCGAGGATCGGTCGCCCGCACAGCCATTCGCCGACGAACTCGTTGATGGCCCGGGTTTTGAACATCGCGTTATGCGCGGCCTCGTGCATCAGGATCGCAAGGCCAAGTTGACGGCTGCCAATGACCGCAACCGCCAGCAGAAATGTCAGCGGATTGGGTAGCACCGCAAACAGGACGACGGCGGCGATGATCACGCCCCAGCAATGCAAAATCATCCACGCGCCCATGATGTCCGACCGTTCGGCCAGCGCGCGGATTTGATCAGAGCTGAGGTATGTTTTGCCGGGTGTCATGGGGAAAGTGTCTCAAACCCGGTGGGGTCGGGTCAAGTCTGTGTTGCACTGGGGCGGAGCAGGTCTTGCAGGCGGTCGCGGACTTTGGGGTCTGGTTCTTGGTCGATGGCCGCGCGGATAATGCTGAGCGCATCTTCGGGCCACATGTCTTTGGGCCAATCGTTCAGGACACGAATTGCGGCGTTGCGATTTCCGATCACTGGCCCCTGCAACGCTGTTCTTACCAAAGGCCAGCCTGTTGCAGGAAACTTGCCCAAATCCTGCACGATGTAAGCAAGCTGAGTATGGTCACGCCACGCTTGACCAAGCCCGAATTCGAGCGCCGGGCCGCTGGCAAGTGCATCCAGTGGCATTTGGTCTTCGGCAAGGGCGACGACCTGTTCGACCCGAGATTTGTCCTCGGTCCGCATAAGATCATACCAATTGTCCCGCGTTTCATCGTTCGCCTGAAGATCGAACAGGATTGGCCAGGGATCTATCCCGACTTCCGGAGCAAGCCGGACGGCTAACCAACGGCCAGCCCCGTCTCTGTCCTGCAAATGCGTTTCAACCAGGAGTTTGACAGCAGCTTGCTCGATGTAGTCTTGCGCCTGATCGGTCGGCCAGCCAGCGTCGCTTGGTTCGCCCTTTGCGTGCCGGATCAATTGCCGCGCGGCGTAGGCGCGGTTCAGCGTTGCAGTGTTATCCGCGACAAGTTCAATCCACCGGGCGGCAGCAGCCGGGCCATCGGTATAGCCTGACATGCCGATCATGGGCCCGCCATAGACAAGGGCGATGAAAATGTCGGTGGCGCCGTCAAGAAGGGCGCTATCGTCCTTGGCACCCGGCGCGTTGAGTTGATCCAGCAGTTGGCCCTCATCGGCGGCGATCCCGGCGAGGTATTCGTTCATGATCGAGTTGCGGAACCCCTCGCGCACCAGCCATGCGCGGAAGGCGTCATCTGCATCCGGTGCAAGGCTTTCCACCAGATTGATGCGGCCCCACCCATCCACGGATTTGGCCAGATCGAACTTGGCGGCGAAGGCTTCTTCTTGGGGCAGGGCCATATCGAGGGCGGCCCCAACAAAGAACGTGAATTCCTCATGTGCGCCCAAGGTCAGCAAAGTCGGTACGCTGTCGGCGACCTTGCACAGGCCAAGCATGCAGATGGCGAATTTGACCGGCTCGCGGTCCGGGCTGTGCTCTGCGATCCAGCGAAAGAGCGCGCCAAGTGCGGCGGCATTCAAACCCTGTTCCGCCAGTTGCTCGCACACTAGGCCAGCGGCGGATCTGGTGCTGGTAGCCATCAGCGTTTGATAGAGCCGTTGAACGGACACGTCCGTTGGGGCCTCTAACACCGCGTTGATGGCTGTGGTCAGCTGCGTCGGGTCAACATCGTCACCGGCAAGGATGTTATCCTGCGCGCCGGGGACAAACCTGATTTTACTATCGTCGGCGACATCATCTGGCAATTCGGTGTCTTCAAGGCTTTTGCCTTCGGTCCGGAGCTGGGTAATATGCGCCAGAATAGGAATCCGATACTCACCCCAAGGCGGAGTGATATGGATCGGTGACCAATCGGCGCCACGGATCGGAAATGGGGAAACGGCCACGAAACAGTGTCAGGAATGCCAGTCGAAGAACCCGTCGCCAGCGCGATTTAGCAGGGTTTTGGCGAGGGATTTGCCCATTTCGGACCCGTCAGCGATAGGGCCGGAGATCGCGTCTGAGATGGCTTCGGAGCCGTCGGGTCGCAGGACTTCTCCGCGCAAGGTGAGGGTGTCGCCAGAGAGGTCGGCGAGGCCCGCGATGGGCGTTTCACAGGAGCCATCGAGCGTGAACAGGAAGGCACGTTCAGCGGCGAGTCGCTGGCCCGTGGGGCCATCGTGAATCGCAGCGAGCATATCAGCGGTGTTTTTATCGTTAACGCGCCGTTCGATGCCTATTGCGCCTTGCGCGACGGCAGGCAGCATGTCCTCGGGCGCGATGGGCGTCGCGGGGACGTCTGACATATCAAGGCGGTTGAGACCTGCGGTGGCGAGGAATGTCGCCTCGGCCACTTTGTCGGACAGCTTCTTGAGCCGGGTCTGCACGTTGCCGCGGAACTCCACGATATTCAGATCAGGGCGACGGTTCAGCAATTGCGCGCGACGGCGCAGCGACGAGGTGCCAACGGTCGTGCCTTCGGGCAGATCAGCGATGCCGTTCATAGTGTGGGAGACAAACGCGTCGCGCACATCTTCGCGCGGCAAATAGGTGTCGAGGATCAGCCCATCGGGCTGAACCGTGGGCATGTCCTTCATGGAGTGAACAGCGATGTCTATCTTGCCTGACAGCAGGTCTTCTTCGATTTCGCGGGTGAACAGGCCTTTGCCGCCGATCTCTTTCAGGGGGCGGTCTTGAATGGCGTCGCCGGTGACTTTGATGATTACAATCTCAAAACAATCCTCTGAGATTTCAAAGGCTTTGGAGAGCCGCGAGCGGGTCTCATACGCTTGGGCCAAAGCCAGCGGAGAGCCACGGGTGCCGATATTCAGGGGCGAGTCGGGGGTAGGAAGGCGCACAGTCATGGGTTTATCTTTTAGATGTGTCAACTTAAACTGACAACTGGATAACAGACGAATCCCGGATTAAGAAGCAGGATGTGCGCCATGAAAGACGGAAATCTCACGATGAGCCAGACCAAAACGATCCTGCGAGCCCTTGCCGGGGAAACACTGCCGACGCCACCGATTTGGATGATGCGCCAGGCGGGCCGGTATTTGCCAGAATACAAGGCCACGCGCGCGCAGGCGGGGGATTTTCTGAGCCTGTGCTACAACCCGGAACTCGCCGCAGAAGTCACCTTGCAGCCGATCCGACGCTATGGGTTTGATGCGGCGATCCTGTTTGCGGACATCCTGTTGTTGCCGCAAGCGCTGGGCGCAGAGTTATGGTTTGTCACGGGCGAGGGGCCAAGGCTGAGCACGATCACGGATCAGTCCGGGGTCGATGCGCTGAAACCTGTGAGCGCCATTCACGACACGCTGAACCCGATTTATGAGACTGTGCGCATTCTGCGCCGCGAGTTGCCGGAAGAGACGACCCTGATCGGGTTTGCGGGCGCACCGTGGACAGTGGCGACCTATATGGTGGCCGGGCGCGGCACGAAGGATCAAGGGCCTGCACACAAGCTGAAAGACGAAAACCGCGCAGTGTTCCAACAGCTTATGGACCGGATCACCGAAGGCACAATTGATTACCTGTCCGCGCAGATCGACGCGGGGGCCGAGGTGGTCAAGATCTTCGACTCTTGGGCCGGATCGCTTAAGGGGCAGGATTTTCAGGAC
>CAZDXI010000097.1:5271-9994 GCA_964509095.1 uncultured Rhodobacterales bacterium | reverse complement strand
AATGTCGCCGCGACCCAGACTGTCGAACAAGGCAGGATCGGCGGCCTCTAGCGTTGTTTGGTGGAAAACATCCACCAAGTGATCGACATCCTTGCGGGGAAAGGGATCGATGGCAGTCAGCCGCGTATCCATGTCGCCGTCCAGAATGGCTTGCCTCGCGACGCGGGTCGAGTGGCCGCAGCCAACCTCGATGACGTGTTTGGGTTGGGCGTCACGCAGCATCAGGTAGTACACATCGCTGTCAGGCGCGCCGAAATATCCGTTGGTGGCATCAAACCCGGTTTCGGACACACCGGGAGTGTTCAAGTTTTTCAGATCTTCACCAAAACGACCCAAGGAGCCCTTCAGTGCGAGCGTTGAGAAATTGTCCATCCCGGGCAAGACAGCGTAAGCGGGTTGGTCGAGCCCACCACGCGCCTCAAACGCGCGCAGGCGTTCCTGTTCCGCTTCGCGGGCGTCGACGAACTTTTCGCCCTTATACGTCATGTGCCATGTCCAGCGCTTCAGTTGGCGTCCGCGCCACTTGGATAAAGTCGCCCAAAGAAGCGTCCGCGAAGTCCTGCTCTATCACATGTGCAATCAGCGCGCGCAACGGGTCCCAATAGCCTTTGGTGTTCAGCAAAATCAGGGGTTTATCGTGCAGTCCCAACTGCCGCCACGTGAGCACTTCGAAAAACTCGTCGAGTGATCCCGCACCGCCCGGAAGCACGATCACTGCGTCACAGTTCATAAACATCACCTTTTTGCGTTCGTGCATCGTTTCGGTAACGACGAAGGTGCTCAGATCCGATTTTCCGACCTCGCGCTGCATCAAGTGGGTTGGGATGACGCCGAACGTTTCGCCGCCCGCTGACTGAGCCGCTCGGGCAACAGCGCCCATCAAACCGACATCGCCGGCCCCGTAAACGAGCCTCCAGCTTCGGGCTGCAAGAGCCTCTCCCAGATTCGTGGCGGCAGCTTCGTACTCGGGGCGCGCACCCGCGCGTGACCCGCAATAGACGCAAACGGAAAAGGCCGGCATGCGAGATCCTTCAAAATGTTGTGTGAACGGGGCGTTATCTTTGACCGCTGATACCAAGTCTGGTATCTTTGCTCAACCGCGCAGGCAAGCCCTTACGCGCAACGGGGAGCAGACAGAAATGAGTGCGGACAAACCATCGCGCTTGCCAATTCTGGCACTGATTGGTGTCGCCGTCTGTGCGGCGGGAGGCGCTGCGTATTGGTGGTCGGAACAACCCGCTGCGAGCGGTGGGGATCAACCCGTTCAAGCATCTGTATCAACTGCTCAGACGGACGTGATATCGGATAAGCAGACTGCGCCTTCGAACAGCACCGCTGAAGTCGTTAATGAAACAGCCGCCACATCTGCTGATGTAGATGATGCCCAAGTCACACAGACCGAAGAACAAGCTGCAGTGCCGCCAACCGGGCCGAGCATACAGGATGTACGTTTGGAGCCTGATGGTCTTTCTGTCATTGCCGGTCGGGCGGAGCCTTTGTCGGAAGTGGTTCTTTTTGTCGATGATATGGAAGTGGCACGCGCGGAGGCGGATGCATCCGGTGCGTTCGCGACTTTGGCTATGTTGGATGACAACGCTACTGATGGTGCGCGCCCCTTGACGATTCAACAGCGCGGCGCAACGGGGAAGGTGGTCGATGGGCAAGACACAATTTTTCTTGCGCCTGCGCCACAACCTGACCCGGAACCATCTGTCGATGTCACCGTTGCGGAGCCTGCTCCACGCGTGACGACGCCTGCGGTTGCTGAACCAGAGGTCGCACCGGAGGCTCCGGTCACGGAGACGGTGATCTTGGCGTCTCCCGACGCCACCAATGCGGCAGCACCTGCCGCTGTTGCGGAGCAAACCGACACATCGCCGCGCCGTGCAGAACCTGCCAAGATTGCTGTGCTGAAATCAGATCAATCTGGGGTCGAGGTGCTGAATCCCTCTGGTCCTGCGCCGAATGTGACCGGGCAGATTGCACTGGATACGATCAGCTATTCTGTGGATGGAGCCGTCAAGTTGCAGGGCCGGGCTCGGTCCACTTCGGAAACCGTGCGTGTTTACCTGAACAACACGGCAATCGCAGCTCTTGGGGTTGATGAAACCGGCGCGTGGCGCGGGACCCTGCCAGATGTAGATACAGGTGTGTTCACGCTGCGCATTGATGAAGTTGATCCAGATGGGCAAGTCACCAGTCGAGTGGAAACTCCATTCAAGCGCGAAGACCCGGTGGTGTTGGAAGCCGCTTTGTCTCAGGACAAAGAGGCTCTCATCAAGGCGATCACAGTCCAGCAGGGTAACACGCTTTGGGCAATTGCGCGGGAACGCTATGGGCAGGGCACGGAATATGTGCAGGTCTTTGAGGCAAATCGTGCGCTGATCCGAGACCCGGACCTGATCTATCCGGGGCAGGTTCTGACTTTGCCGCAAAAATGAACAGGCTTCTGTGACTCGCCATTTCGGACTCCGCGTCCTAGATACGTCCGGCAAGCACAGGAAACTCAATGCCCGCTGATACCACTGCCAATCCGGACCCCCAAACAAGCGAACTGGAACAGGAAGAACGCCGCTCCGGTGTGCGCACGATCCGTAAGGTCGCGCCGTATCTTTGGCCCGATGACAAGCCTTGGGTGCGCCGCCGTGTGCTTTGGGCGATGGCGTTCTTGTTGCTGTCCAAGCTGGTCTCGGTCGGAACGCCTTTGTTGTACAAAGGGGCCGTCGATGCACTGGCGGATGCGGGCGTGTCTATGCTGGCGCTGGGGGCCGTTGGTTTGACGGTGGCCTATGGTGTGGCGCGATTGATGACGGTGGGATTCCAGCAATTGCGCGATGCCGTGTTTGCCCGTGTGGGCCAACGTGCATTGCGGGCGCTGGCTCTTGAGACCTTCGAACATATTCACCGCCTGTCGATGCGGTATCACATCACGCGCAAGACCGGTGGGCTTAGTCGCATCATTGAACGCGGGGTCAATGGCGTCGATTTTCTGCTGCGCTTTATGCTGTTTTCGATTGGCCCGTTGATCCTTGAACTGATTTTGATTGCGGTCTTTCTGCTGTTCCTGCTCGACTGGACATATGTCGCGGTGATCACGTTCACGATTGCGCTTTACACATGGTTTACATTCAAAGTGACGGAGTGGCGTGTGAAGCTGCGCCGCGAGATGAATGATCAGGATACTGACGCGAACCAGAAAGCGATCGACAGCCTGCTGAATTATGAAACTGTCAAATATTTCAACGCCGAAGCGCGCGAAGCTCAACGATATGACCGAGCAAGGGAGCAGTATGAAGCCGCCGCTGTAAAGACCGCGACAAGTCTCAGCTTTCTGAATTTCGGGCAGAGTTTCTTGATTACGACAGGCTTGGTTGTGGTGATGGTCATGGCCGCGATGGGCGTGCAAAGCGGGGCTTTGACGGTTGGCGATTTCGTGATGGTCAACGCTTACATGATCCAAATCACGATGCCGTTGAACTTCCTTGGCACGGTGTATCGCGAAATCCGGCAAGCGCTTGTTGATATGGGCGAGATGTTTGATCTGCTGGAACAACCCGCTGAGGTGAAGGATGCACCCGACGCTCGCACGTTGGAAGTAACGGGCGGGCGCGTCGAATTAAACGATGTGCGTTTTGGCTATGATCCGAACCGAGAAATCCTGAAAGGCGTGTCAATCACCGCAGAGCCGGGGCAAACCGTTGCGATTGTCGGCGCGACCGGATCGGGCAAGTCGACCATTGGGCGGCTTTTGTTCCGGTTTTACGATGTCCAGGATGGTGCGCTGCGGATTGACGGGCAGGACGTGCGACAAGTGACGCAGGACAGCTTGCACAGCAATATCGGTGTGGTTCCACAGGACACGGTGCTGTTCAATGACACGATCCGGTACAATATCGCTTATGGGCGGGACGATGCGAGCCATGACGATATCATAGCAGCGGCCAAGGCAGCACAGATTCACGAGTTCATCGAAACGCTGCCCGAAGGGTACGACACTCCGGTGGGGGAACGGGGCTTGAAATTGTCGGGCGGTGAAAAGCAGCGCGTCGGCATTGCGCGGACCTTGCTGAAGAACCCGCCGATCCTATTGCTGGATGAGGCAACCTCGGCTCTGGACACAGAGACCGAGCAGGAGATCAAAGAAGCGCTGAACGCAGCGGGTGAAGGGCGCACAGTGCTGACAATCGCCCACCGCCTGTCCACGGTCGCGGAAGCGGATCAGATCATTGTCCTTGAAAAGGGAGAGGTGATCGAGCGTGGCACGCATGATGAATTACTCTCCCGCGAGGGGCGGTACGCAACCTTGTGGCACCGCCAGCAAGCTGACGAAGCCGCCTGACCAGGTGCGTGTTCCCGAACGGAGCGGCTGACGCCGCACGTGATCTTATTTGCGCGTGGACGCGCGCGCCGTCTTGAGGAGGGCTAGCCCTCCTCAAACTCCTCCCAAGGTATTTTAGACAGATGAAACAGGGCGTCAGTCGAAGGCGGTTTGAAAGGCGCGCAAGATCTTGGCTGTGTTTTCGGCTGCCGGGAGTGTGCCATTGAGTTCGAGATGATACGCGATGTTGTCATGTATCGATGCGAAGTCCTGAGCGGCGCTGCCCAAGGGGCGGTTCTGGCGCGCATTTTCCCGGGATTCGAGTGTTGCGAGATCTGTGTGCAAACCAATCCTAAAGACATCGAATCCTTCGATGGTTTTGAAAAAGTCAGTATGCATTTGAAT
>CAZDXI010000097.1:0-5261 GCA_964509095.1 uncultured Rhodobacterales bacterium | reverse complement strand
AAACGTACACCTGAAGAGGCAAGAAGCTGTGATGCAGGCATGACATGCAGAAAATGCTGTGTCTCGGTATGCGGTCCAGTCAAAGTCGCCCGCTGTGAACCGGGTTTGGGGCAAGGCTCAGCTGTCGCGCAAGTGGTCGATGGACCAATACCAATAGGGTTCTGGCAGTCTGTTTTGGAGTGCGCGGGCCAGTGTGGACTTGCCCGCGCTGGATGCGCCATGGATCAGGATGATGAGGGGAAGATCACTCAGCAGCGACGGCAGCCCCAGTCAGTTTATCCAGTGCCCCTGTCATCATCTTGATGACCTTTGCATCGCCCGGAACACCATGATCGTCGGACAAAGCGGATGGCGCGCGATAGACAACTTGCGCGTTGCCATTGTCGGTTGCTCGAACCAGCACACGCATCGGCAGGTCAAGGCCCGCGTCAAGGTTCGCCTGCATCGCAGGGGTACCAAGTTTCGGATTGCCGAAGATCAGCGTTTCTGCATCGGCCAGTTCCATATCGACCTTGGCTGCACCTGCACTATGGTTCACACGCGCGAAAATCGTTGCACCTGCGCCGGAAACGGCGGCTTCCAGCCGATCCATGGTCACAGCCACGGAATGGGGGCTGTCTTTACGGATCAATTCTGCCGCCAAGGCTGTCATGCCAGTCATGCTTAGTACTCCGGCCAGGATCAGGGGTCGCAACATATATTTGTCCTCCAAAGGAAATTTCCAATTGGACGATAGACGTTCTTGACCTTGCGTCCAGATCAATTTCCCGTGTAGCGCGCTACTCCGCTGCCCGAAGGTTGGACGTCGAGACCGTAGAAACAGGCGTCGTGGGATCATCCCAAATGATCTCATTGCTCTTCATGCGACGCGCTTCGCGTTGCAGCGCCCAGTCACGCGCGGCCTTGCTAGCGCGGCCCATGGACAGGCTGGCCAATCCATTGGCGAGCCATTGCGCATAAGTGCTGGCCCAGACGCGAGCTGCGAGCATCGAAGGCGTGAAGATCAGCGTCAGAACTGTCGCAATGCCGAGGCCGAAGACCACGGCTGTCGCCAACTGCTTCCACCAAAGCGCAGTTGGGCTATCGATCGAATAGCCGCCATTGGCGAAGTCCAGAGACAGACCAAACATCATTGGGGCAAGGCCCGCCATCGTCGTAACGGTTGTCAGAAGGACAGGGCGGATGCGGTCTTGTGCTGTGCGGATGATCGCCTCGACCCGTGGCATGAAACGTGCGTAATCTTGATAGGTGTCGATCAGCACGATGTTGTTGTTCACCACGATCCCGGCCAAAGCCACGATCCCCGTCCCGGTCATGATGATGGAGAACGGCTGATTCATCACCAGCATGCCGATCAGCACGCCCGTGGTGGATAGAACCACCGCCAACAGCACCAGCACCGCGTTATAAAACGAGTTGAACTGCGCCAACAGAATGATGAACATCAGACCCAGAGCAGCCGAAAACGCGCTTTGCAGGAAGGCACCGGATTCTTCCTGATCTTCCTGATCGCCAGTCCATTCCCAGTTGATACCAGTGGGAAGGGGGGACGTATCGAGCCACTTGGTGATCTCGGCAATGCGTTCGTTGGGGTTCACGGCAATCAGGCGAAGATCGCCACTGTCAAAGCCGTCTTGAAGGGTACTGGCGTCGGCGTCCGACTGCAGAACGCTAAAGGCATCGCCGGTTTCTGTGGTCAGCACAGCGTTCGCTTCGCTTGGCAGCAGGGTTGCGACTGTGGCCTCATCTGCGTCCACAAGCTTCTGCATGCCCGCCAGAACGTCTGCTTTCACGTCGAAATAGCGTTTCTGGTCCACACGGCTGATCTGCGCAAGGGACGGAACAGGTGTACGCGTGATGAAGTTCGACAGCGGAACAAGCCCGTCTTGCGTGCGAACTTTCAGAGTGTCCAAAGTCGACAGGATGCGATCCTCGTCTGGCAGACGCACGCGGATTTCAATTTCCTCATCCGAGCTATCGACCCGCATCGTGTCCAGAAGGATACCACGCGTCACAAGCTGAACCATGCCGCCTACTGTGGCGACGTCTGCGCCATAGCGCCCGGCTTTTTCAACGTCCACGTCAATCTGCCAGTCGATACCGGGCAAGGGGCGCGTGTCTTCGATCAGGGTCAGGCCGGGCGTTGCGTCAAAGGTCGCGCGCGCCGCGTTCGTGGCCGTTAGCAAATCGTCCCAGTTATCGCCCTTGAGGCGCAAATGCACCGGCTTGCCTGAGGCAGGGCCGCGCGACAAAGACAGGATTTCGACACGGATGCCGGGCAGTTGGTTTAGCTCGGCCATCAGTTCTTCGACAACAAGGTCACCGTCCAAAGACGCGTCTCCGGCGCGGTCTTCCCACGGGATAGTCTCCAACTGAATTTGGCCGATTGTGTCATTGGGGGCAGAGGAACCGCCTGTGTTGGCGTTCAGACCGCCTTCACCGGCAAAGGCAAAGGCGCTGTCGATGCCGGGATGACGCAGGATGATCGCTTCGGCCTCTTTGACCAGATCGTCTTTCTCGTTCAGGGACAGGTTCCCGCGCGCGCGCACATAGACGATGGCTTGTTCTGTTTCAGATTCCACGAAGAACTCAACGCCACGGTTGTTGTTGGCGAAATAGATCATTGTGGTGCCGACAAAGACGAACACGATACCTGCCATGACCAGTGGCATGATTGGGTTTCCCGCAATCGCCGCGATGCCATGCCCAAAGAGACTGCGTTGATAGCCGGAACGCACCTTTTCGCCGCGTGTTGGGAACAAACGATTGCGGATCGCACGACCGCCATCGCCGACGCGGGTGAACAATGCGCCGATAGAGAGAAGGAACGTCACGGCTCCAGCGATGCCGATGCCCAGACAGAACACGATGCCGACGATCATGCCAAATACGGTCAGGAACGTCGGCACGGCGGACCATGGCAGGTTGGATGTATCAAACGCACCGAACTGTGCGCCGATCCCACCGCCAAGCGTCGGGATGATTGTTCCGGCAATTGCGATTGCTGCAATGGCGAGCGGGAAAAGCAGAAGGTGAAGGTAAAACTTCAGACCTGCAATGCGATGCAATTGATCGGAAATCCAACGCTCCAGCCGTCCGGTTACACCGCCCATCACAGGCAGATATACCAGTGCGACAACCAACGAGGCGGACAGAACAAAGATCAATGTGACCGGCAACATGCCCATGAACTCACCGGGCACACCGGGCCAGAACAGCATGGGCAGGAACGCACAAAGCGTCGTCGCGGTGGAGGAAACAACAGGCCAGAACATGCGCTTGGCCGCTTCGACATAGGCGTGCATGGGGCCGACGCCTTCGGCCTGTCGCTTGTCAGCGTATTCCACGACCACAATCGCGCCATCGACCAGCATCCCTACGGCAAGGATCAGGCCGAACATCACAATGTTCGAAATACTAACGCCCATCAGTGCAAGGAACGCAAAACACAGCAAGAATGATGTTGGAATTGCAAAGCCGACCAGCAGTGAGGCGCGCAGGCCAAGAACAGCAAGCGACACATGCATCACCAGCGCAATAGCGGTCAGAACCGAGCCTTCAAGCTGGCTCACCATTGAATTCACCTGACGACTTTGGTCATTGGATGTGCCCATTTCCACCGCGGCGCGCAGCCCCGCTGGCCAGTCTTTCTCCGCCTCGGAGACAACGCCTTTAACCACAGCTACTGTGTCGATCAGGTTGTAGCCTTTGCGCTTCACGATCTGCAGGGCGACTGTTTTGTCCCCATCAAAGCGCGCTGTTCCTGTGCGGTCCTCAAAGGTCAGGTTGATCTCTGCCAGATCACCGAGCGTGATGACACGGTCTCCGTTGGTTTTGACCGGCAGGTCGTACACATCGCGCGCTTCGCTAAAACTGGACGGGATTTTGACCGCGAATGTCCCTTGGGACGTTTCGACTTCACCAGCTGCGATCAACTGGTTGTTGTTCTGAACAACGCTGATCAGTTCGGCTGCGGTGACGTTATAGGCTTCCAGCCGCAATGGGTCGATGACGACTTCCAGCATCTCGTCCCGGTTGCCCGCAACGGCGGCTTCGAGCACGGCATCAACGCCTTCGACTTCGTCCTGCAGATCCTTTGCGATGCGGTTCATTGTGCGTTCTGGCACAGGTCCAGACAAGTTCACGATGATGATCGGGAATTCAGAGAAGTTGAATTCGTTGATTGAATATTGCTCCGCGCCCGCCGGAAAATCGGCTTCGGCACTGTTCATGGCGTCGCGCACATCAGCCATGACCTTGGTTTTGTCCCAACCGAATTCGAACTCTAGCACCATGCCGGCATAGCCCTCGGCAGCGGTGCCAGTCATGGTTTTCAACCCGTCCAGATCGGCGAGTTCGGTTTCCATCGGTTTGACCATCAATGTCTCTGAATCCGCAGCAGAAATGCCGGGGAAGGGGACAGAGATGAACAGCGCTGGAATCTCGATATCCGGCTCGCCTTCCTTGGGTAGGGAGACGTACGCAAACGTCCCGATCGCAAGGCTTAGGACGATAAAGGCAAGCACCATGCGGGCGCGTTCTGCGGCCCAGTCGACGATTCCGGTCATGATTTTGCCTCCCGGAAGGTCGGCGCGACAGGCACGCCGTGGGTAACAAATTCCTGTCCGACGACAATCACATCGACTTCGTCAGGTAACCCGGCCAGCCACACGCCGTCTTGTGTGTCGCGCAGCATGGACACGGGCATGAACGCCACTTTGCTGTCGGCATCCACCGTGCGCACACCCAAAGCACCTTCGTCGTTCAGCGTCAGCGCAGAGGCAGGCAGCAAATGCGCGGATTCGCCATCTGCACCAATCAGGATTTCGGCTGTCTGCCCGTCCCGGATCACCAGATCGGGGTTCGGCACTTCGATTTCCACGCGGAAGGTGCGGGTCGTCATATCCGCGCTGCGGGAGATAAATTTCACCTTCCCGGACACCTCCAACCCGTTGGAGCCAGCCAGTCGCGCACCAGCGGGAGCGCCGATTTCCATGCGGTTCACGTCTGTTTCAGGAACGAATGCCACCAGTTTGATCGGGTTCAGTTGCACGATGGTCGCGCATAAAGAACCCGGCTGAAGCAAGCTGCCCAGTTCCGCCGTGTCACTTTCCAGCACGCCTGCAAACGGTGCGCGGATCGTCAGGCGTTCAATTTCCTTCATCGCCGCGGCCACGCCCGCTTCGGCGCTTTCAATACCCGCTTGTGCGGATTCGATGCCGGAGTCCGTTGTGGACAAGCCAGAGCGCGCCGCTTCGACC
>CAZDXI010000096.1:0-10073 GCA_964509095.1 uncultured Rhodobacterales bacterium | reverse complement strand
TTCTGCGCGTTCCGGACGAATTCGCTTATTACAAGGAAGACGCGGGCAAGATGCTGCTTGGTGCGTTCGAGCCAGTGTCAAAGCCTTGGGGGCCGATCCCGCAAAGCTTCGAATTCGACCAACTTCCCGAAGATTTTGATCACTTCGAACCGATCTTGGAAAAAGCGGTCGAACGTATGCCCATGCTTGCCGAAGCCGGCATACACACCTTCTTCAACGGACCAGAAAGCTTTACTCCGGATGATGCGTATCACCTTGGTCTCGCGCCTGAGATGGACAATGTCTGGGTCGCTGCAGGCTTTAATTCGATTGGCATCCAATCCGCGGGTGGTGCCGGTATGGCACTGGCGCAATGGATGGAAGATGGCGAAAAGCCGTTTGATCTGGGTGATGTTGACGTTTCTCGGATGCAACCGTTTCAAGGCAACAAGACGTATCTGATGGACCGTTCCACTGAAACGCTTGGCCTGCTTTATGCGGATCATTTTCCATATCGTCAGAAAGCAACCGCGCGTGGCATTCGCCGCACGCCATTCCACCACCACCTGCTGGAACGTGGTGGAGTAATGGGTGAACTTGCCGGATGGGAGCGCGCCAACTGGTTTGCGCGCGAAGGACAGACACCAGAATATGAATACTCGTGGGCACGTCAGAATTTCTTCGACAACGTCCGAGACGAACACATGGCAGTGCGCGAAAATGTGGGCATGTATGACATGTCGTCCTTTGGTAAAATCCGTGTCGAAGGCCCCGACGCTGAAGCGTTCCTGAACTATGTTGGTGGTGGAGACTACTCTGTGCCCAACGGCAAGATCGTCTACACCCAATTCCTGAACATGCGCGGCGGGATCGAAGCCGATGTGACCGTCACCCGCCTGTCTGAAACAGCCTACCTTGTCGTGACCCCTGCGGCCACGCGACTGGCAGACCAGACATGGATGGAACGCCACAAAGGCGACTTCAACGTGGTCATCACGGATGTGACGGCCGGCGAAGGTGTGCTGGCTGTGATGGGGCCAAACGCTCGGAAACTTTTGCAGGCTGTCTCGCCTGCAGACTTCTCCAACGAGGTTAATCCTTTTGGGACCGCACGGGAGATCGAACTTGGCATGGGACTGGCGCGTGTGCATCGCGTAACCTATGTCGGGGAGCTCGGTTGGGAGGTTTACGTCAGTGCCGACATGGCTGGGCACGTGTTCGAAACCCTGTATGACGCTGGGCAAGACATGGGCTTGAAGCTTTGCGGTATGCACATGATGGACACATGCCGCATCGAAAAAGGCTTCCGCCACTTTGGACATGACATCACCTGCGAAGATCATGTGATGGAAGCTGGCCTCGGGTTTGCAGTCAAGAAAGACAAGCCGAACTTCATCGGACGTGAAGCTGTTCTGGAAAAGCAGGAAACCGGGCTGAACAACCGGCTGCTGCAATTCCGCCTGACAGACCCGGAACCGCTGCTTTATCACAACGAACCCGTAATCCGAGATGGTGAGATCGTCGGGTATCTGTCGTCGGGGGCCTATGGCCATGCTTTGGGTGGGGCCATGGGGCTCGGTTATGTGCCGTGTGCGGGTGAGACCGCAGCTCAAGTGCTTGAGTCAGCCTACGAGATCGATGTGGCCGGCACCCGGGTCAAAGCAGAGGCATCCCTGCGCCCAATGTACGATCCGAAATCGGAGCGTGTGAAAGTGTAGGGTTTGGGGGGCCAACTCCTTACCATTAGGCTTTGCCTGACGGGACTTGTTTCTGTCAGGTGCACCTCATACAGGTGAGGTTCAACGGAGCCTTCACACCATGCGTCATCCACCGTCTTCATCGGGGCAATCCGAAGACACCTTGCGGGGTCTGGGCTTTGCCATGGGGGCGTACTTTCTATGGGGATTCCTGCCGCTTTATATGAAGCTGCTGGACCATATCGGTTCTTGGGAAGTTGTCGCGCATCGCATTCTTTGGTCGGTGCCGATTGCTTTGGTCGTGCTGATCCTGCTGGGTCGTACGCGGGATCTGATGACCGCCCTTCGCACACCTTCGATGCTGGCGATGGGCTGTGTGACGGCGGCGTTGATCACAGTGAATTGGGGAATATATGTGTACTCCATCGCCTCGGGTCAGGCATTAGATGCGGCCTTGGGGTATTACATCAATCCATTGTTCAGTGTTGGCTTGGGGGCATTGCTGCTGGGTGAGCGTTTGACCCGCGCGCAATTGGCTGCAATTGGTTTGGCCACTGTGGCAGTGCTGATCCTGATCTGGCAGGCCGGGTCTGTGCCGTGGGTCGCGATTGGACTGACGGTCAGCTGGGGGTTTTACGCCTTTTTTAAACGGAAACTGCCCATCGGTCCCAACCAGGGTTTCTTGCTAGAGGTGTTGATCCTCACGCCGCCAGCTTTGTTGTACGTGGGGTGGCTGGGGTTGAGCGGGCAGGGTGGCTTCCTGCAAGGTGACTCTGCAGACACATGGCTGTTGCTTGGCTGCGGCGTCGTTACTGCGGTGCCGTTATTGCTGTATGCTAATGGCGCAAAGGGCTTGAAACTCTCGACCATCGGCATTCTGCAATACATCGCGCCGACAATGATTTTCCTGTGCGCAGTCTTCGCCTTTGGTGAAGAGTTTGACCGTGCCCGCCAATTCGCGTTTCCGCTAATCTGGGCCGCACTCATCATTTATTCGTGGTCCCTGCTGCGCCAGATGCGTCGCGCCTAGCCGTTCATCGCGCCCTTGCGAGCGCGCCTCACGTTGATGGACTTACTTCAAAACTTTGGGCCAGTTCGCATTTGCATCACTGATGCGGCCCGCTTCGTTACGTTCCCACTTGCGCTGAATGCGTTTGGAATAGTTGAGATACAGTTTCCCATCCACGATCTTCCACGCCTCTGGCACGGTTGAGGCTGTGTAACCTTCGCTAACAGCATACGCGCAATAGCCGCCATACTGAGGGGCATAGGCTTCGGGGTTTGCTGCGAAGGCATCGCGATTGGCTTCGTTAGAAAACCGCCATGTGGCGCCGTTCCATTGGTGGGTATGCTCGGATGATCCCGAAACCGGTTTGCCTTTTGTGAAATAGGCGACCACGTCGGTGCCATCCACAGCGACCCCGTTTTCAGAATAGACCTTTGGCGTCATCGCTTGCGCGTCATCCGGGAGTGCCCCGATCAGGGTCGCCACAGCGGGCAGGGCAACAGCAGCAGTCAACACAGTGCGGCGGGTTAAAGGCATTGCGGTCTCCTTTTCTGTATCCTGTTCAGTTTGGCATGGTCTGTGCAATCAGCCAGTGTCATCACAGGAATGTCAGTGGTTGTCATACCTGTTTTCGCGAAAAATTCTTGTGCTTCGTTAACTGAGCGCATCGCGAAACTTCAGGAATCGTGCATCGGTCATCACGGCCGCGTTCATCGCCTCTCGTAAGGCACCAACGCTTTTGTAAGGGCGCATGACGACCTCGAACGTCTGGATAAGGCCATCGTCGTTCAATGTGATCAGATCAACACCCACTGCATCCAACTCGTTGACCTTGCATTGAAACTCCAGCGCCCAATCGTTGCCATCGCCCATGATCCGCCGATACCGAAAGTCCGAGAATACCCGACCCACATGACCCAACACAGCAGCCACGGGTTCCCGTCCGGTCCATGTTTTCCAGTACGTGGGCGGCATGAAGGCAACGTCTTCCGCCAACAACGGCAGAATGTCCTCTTCCTTCCCTTTCGCGACAACCTCTTGAATATGCTCAATAGTCTGGTGCATGGGTCTCTCCTTTGGTTCAACTTGCCTCCATCCCCTTGCAGTTCCAAGGAATATCTGAGAACGCGTTGCTTATGTCCGCCTATGATCCGCCTGATGTACCGCTTGATATCGTGCATGAAGATGCCGAAATTCTGGTGGCGAACAAACCTTCCGGCTTGCTGTCTGTGCCCGGCAAAGGACCAGATTTGGCCGATTGCCTGCTGTCCCGCTTGCAGGCTGTTTTCCCGGAAATCCTTCTCGTGCATCGTCTGGATCGCGACACGTCTGGGCTTATGATCTTTGCGCGCGCACCACATGCACAACGCCATCTGGGTCTGCAATTCGAAAAGCGGATGGTGAAAAAGACATATGTGGCAAGAGTTTGGGGTGTTCCAGAAGAGCGAACGGGGGAGATTGACCTTCCTTTGATCGTCGATTGGCCTAACCGTCCCCGCCAGAAAGTCTGCCATGAGACCGGCAAAGCGGCCCTGACCGAATGGAAGCGTGTCAGTGATGATGGCACTACGGCGAGGCTGCGACTATTTCCCAAAACTGGACGCAGTCACCAATTGCGTGTGCATTGCCTGTCGATGGGGCACCCGATCCTTGGAGACCCGTTCTATGCGACGGGGCAGGCTTTGGAGTTTCCTCGGCTTATGCTCCACGCTGAGGAATTGCGCTTGAAACATCCCGAAGGCGGGCGGTCCCTCAAATTCCGGTCAAAAACTCCGTTCTGACCTTCGCTTTTTTGGACAAACCCACGGGTATGCGAGGGGCTGGCCCCTCGCACAAACGATAGTATCGCGCGTTAGCGCGGCCTTTGGATCACTCTGCAGCCCAGCCCGCGACGGATTTGACCTCCAGGAAATCTTCGATCCCCCAAACGCCACCTTCGCGCCCGTTTCCGGACTGTTTCATGCCGCCAAACGGCGCGCCCGCACCACGGGACTGGCCGTTCATCTCCACCATGCCGGAGCGCAGTTGCTGGGCCAGGCGGTTCGCCCGCCCACCATCTTGCGTTTGCACATAGTTGGTCAGCCCGTAGACCGTGTCATTGGCGATCTCGACGGCTTCTTCCTCGGTTTCAAACGGGATCATCGACAGTACGGGGCCAAAAATCTCTTCCCGCGCGATGGTCATGTCGTTGTTCACGTCCGCAAACACAGTCGGTTTCACGTAGAACCCGCGGTTCAAACCTTCCGGGCGGCCTGTGCCACCTGCAACGAGGCGCGCGCCTTCATCGATGCCTTTTTGGATCAGATCCTGAATTTTGTTCCATTGGACTTCATTCACAACAGGACCGATATGGCGGCCTTCTTCGCTGGCTGGTCCGACAGAGACTTTTTCCGCCACTGCTTTGGCTTCTTCGACCGCCTTGTCGTAGATTCCACGTTGCACAAGCATGCGGGACGGAGCGTTACAGGATTGGCCGGTGTTGTTCATCATGTGCAGGACACCGCGTTTGATGGCCTTTTCGTCGGCATCGTCAAAGACGATATTCGCGCCCTTGCCACCGAGTTCCAGATGCACCCGCTTCAGCGTCTCTGCCGCGTTCTTGGAGATCAGACGACCCGCGCGGGACGATCCAGTAAAGCTGACCATGTCCACATCCGGGTGCCCGGACAGGGCCGTGCCAACGCCTGGGCCATCGCCGTTCACAAGGTTGAATACGCCTGCGGGGAAACCAGCTTCATCCATCAGTTCGGCAAAGACCAACGCGTTCAGCGGGCTTTCCTCGGACGGTTTCAGCACCATCGTGCAGCCTGCAATGGCAGCTGCGCCCACCTTCAGCGTGACCTGATTCATCGGCCAGTTCCACGGAGTAATCAGGGCCGCAACGCCAACGGGTTCATGGATGATCCGGTCATTCGGTGCGTGAGAGCCAAGCGGTTTGATGAAGTCAAAGTTCTTGGCTGCTCGAATGAAGTTTTTCAGATGGTACGTCCCCGCACCGACCTGCTGCGTGCGGGCCATGTCGATCGGAGCCCCCATTTCAGCTGACATGGCCTGAGCCATGTCTTCGGCCTTGGCATCATAAAGCTCCACCAGCTTTTCGACCAAAGCGATACGCTCTTCTACGGGTGTGTTCATCCATGCTGGAAACGCCGCCTTCGCGGCTGCAACGGCTGCATCTGCATCGGCGTTCGAGCCAAGTGTGATCACCGCGCAGGGCTCTTCTGTCGAAGGATCGATCACGTGATGATCGGTTCCGCCTTGAGACGCTGTCCATGCGCCATTAATGTAGAAGTCTCGCTTCTCCAGCATCTGAAATCTCCCTGTTCGTGGCTCGGTGAGCCTGATTCAGACGTCACATTGTCACTCTCGCTCTTGCTTCACAAGGCGATGTCGGTGTCAGTCCAGCGGATCGTACGCAGCAATGAAGATCGGATAGTTACGGCGGTCCAGTTGATCGACCTTTTGCAGTCCGGACGGCATGCGATTTCCAATGCGCCGCAAGCCTCGCGGTTTGGGCAATTCATAGAAATGCGCGTATCCCAAGTCTTTCAAAACTTGCAAAGCCGGGTTCTTCCCATCCGCGACGGTATGCCGGCTAATTTCCATACCGATCACAGGACGATGTTTGGAAAGAAGTTTAACCCCTCCGGACAAAGCAGGGGCTTCGTGGCCTTCCACATCGATTTTCACGAAGCTGATTGGAGCTGGTAAATCCAAGGACAGCGGGTCCAAGGGAACGACTTTAAATTGGACGGTTTCGCCGCCAAGTGCACTGGAGCGTCCAAGCCCGGAGCCACCTGTATTGATCGGGTTTTCGATCACATCGACCAGAGCTTCGCTATTGGACAGGCCCAAGTTGTGTACGGTGATGTTGTCCCGCAGCTTCGCATTTATCTGCAAAACCGCGCAGACATTGGGATTTGGTTCGAACGCGTGCACGTGCGCGAAGTGGGGCGCAAACGCAACCGCGTGATTGCCAATATTCGCCCCGATATCAAGGCACACGCCGCCCGGTTTCAGCTTGGGAAAGACAAACCGTTCCAGTGCGGTCAGGTCTTCGTCCTCGAACCGTCCATCAATGTGCAGCTTGGCCGTGATGTGATCGAAAGCGAACCCGACCAGTCTGGGCCGTCCTTGCATCAAGTGACGACGGTTCTGCCGTAACAGTAGCGTCTTCAGGATAAGGCGGGACAGTGGCATTCAGAACGGCTCCGCAAGTTGGTTGTCCATTAGTGCCGTTTGTCGAACTCCTGTGCAACCTGCTGCGACAGGTTCGTCGCGTTATCGCAGTGGGATCTCTGTCGTGGACTTCAGATCTTTCAACACGAAAGAGCTGTGAACGTCCCGCACCTGCGGAATACTCAACAGATGGTTGGTCATGAAACTTTCATAAGCTTCGACATCTTCCACCCGGACTTTCAGAAGGTAGTCGAATGAACCTGATACAGCAAAACACTCCACGATTTCAGTGTGCTGATGTATCAGCTTGGCGAATTCGTCTAACGCTTTTTCAGATCGGTCGCTGAGGCTAATCGACACCAACACAGTAAGTCGGCAGCCTGCTTTTGTCGGATCGATCAGAGCGACTCGCCCTCGGATCATACCGTTGGAATCAAACTCCTGAAGTTTGCGCCAAACGGTGCTTTGGGCCATGCCGCAGCGGGAGGCGAGTTCTGCCAGAGACAGACTTGAGTCCCGTTGAATTTCACGCAGAAGCGCGACCTCTGACTCTGAAAACTTCATGAATTCTCCCCAGAATTTCTTTCTTAGTGTTTGGGGATGGCCAGACCCAACGTGCCCGGCCATCCCATCTTTAGATTAGGCGTCGCTGTCGAGCATTCCTGTTCGGAACAAGATGCCCGCGACGACCGCACCAATGATCGGTGCAACGATGAACAGCCAAAGTTGCGCAATCGCTGTGCCACCGGCGAACAAGGCCGGGCCAATGGAACGCGCTGGGTTCACGGACACGCCGGTCACGTTGATGCCGACAAGGTGGATCACAACAAGGGCCAGACCAATGGCCAGACCCGCAAACTGCGCGGGCGCGTGGTCGCCAGTTGCGCCAAGGATCACGACAACAAACAGGAACGTTGCAACCACTTCAAAGATAAAGGCCGCAATCATCGTGTATTCACCGAGATATCCCGCGCCCCAGCCGTTTTGGCCCAGACCGTTTTCGGCAACCGAGTAATCGGCTTTGCCCGACGCAATCATGAACAGCACGAAAGCCCCGGCAATGGCGCCTGCGACCTGTGCGATCATGTAAGGAATAGCTTCACCAACGCCCATGCGGCCTGATGCAACTACGCCCAGTGTGACCGCCGGGTTGATGTGACACCCGGAGACAGGCCCAATGCCGTAGGCCATGCCGATCAATGCAAGGCCGAATGCGAAACTGATCCCTGTCAGCCCGATATCTGCGCCAGCGATGACGGCTGCGCCGCACCCGAATAGCACCAAAGTGAAGGTGCCGATAAATTCAGCTAGTGGTTTTTTCATGGTTTGCCCCTCTCGTACAAATCCTGTTGTCCAAGATTTGAGTGTCACGAGGCAAAGAGCATTTCATGGGGAATATATGGCGCTTAGTTTCAGAACCGGTTTCAGCCGCACGCCGTAACCGCGCGATTTTCGGCTCTTGAAGTGCCAAAACGAAAACCGCCGCGGTGCCTAAAATGGCGATCCGCGGCGGTCGTTAGTCTTTTGTAGAAAGTATCAGGCGGCGCGTTTTCGTGCGATCCGCAATGCTCCGAAGGCGGCAACACCAGCCATCAACAGCGGCATACCGGCAGGAAGTGGCACAGGTGCCGGAGCCAGCCGTGCTTCAACCAAGGGCAAGACAGCTTCGGAAATCCGAGCCTGTACGATACCCGTCGGATGCACACCGTCAATGAAGAAGAAATCTTCGGTTTCGATGATCGTCTTACAGGCACCCACGCTTGCACATGGCGTTGTGACGTCCACACCTTGCGCGGCCAGTTCTACAAGCAGGGCGTCGTTCGCGCTGAACAGGTCAAAAATCTCGATTGAGATACCTTTGTCAGCGGCGACAACTCCGAGTTCGGTTACAAGAGAGGCGTTGAAAAGCTCTGTCGCGCCACGGCTCAGCAGTTTCTCAAAGTCCGACAGACCAGCGCTGACGGGTGCCTGAGACGCATCAGGCAGGTTCAGGACAAGGAAGTCGTCGAACTTTGGATCAAGATCGGCCAGACGGCCAATACCGTTCGCGATGTCCTGCGCAACGGATGTGGGATCGAATGTAGGATCGACGCCAAGGTTTTGCAGAAAGTCATTGCCGCCAAACAGCAGTCCGACCAGAGGATTGTCTCCGACCAGCGCATCGAAACCGGCTGTCACAAAGGATGTGATCTGACGATCAAATGTGCCAAGTTCGACAAATGGGATGTCATCCGGGTCTGACGGATCAATCGGCGTGAACAAGTCGCGGAGTGCGTAGTCCGGGTCAAAATTGTTGGTGTCACCTGCGGTCGCACCGCCCAAAGCCAGATTGAAATGGTTCAAGCCGCGCAGTTCGAATTCTGCGCCCACGATTTCCATCCAAGTTGGCCCACTGGAAAAGCGACCGCCAAAGAACGGCTCGCCAAAGTCAGTGTTTCTGCCTTTGTCAGACAAGCTATCCCCGAAGCCGGCAAAGCCTGTGAACAGATCGAGCGTGACCGCTTGAGCTGAGTAGGTCATGGACATGACCGCAAGCGAAGTTGCGGCAATCAATCTTTTCATAGTGAACCCCCGTTCAGATTTGTTTTTCGTTCTTATGTCGAGGAACCTAGGGCATTTTTGTCTGAGTTGCGCAGCAGACGTAACGGAAGGCAGCGAAAACTCGCCAAGTGTTACAGTAAGATAACGATACAAAAGCAAAGGCCCGGACGTATTGTCCGGGCCTTCGAAACAATCGGTCAGGGAGAGGAATTATTCTTCCTCGTCACTCACCTTTTCTTTCTTTTTCTTCGGCTCAGGCGCCACTTCTTCGCCGGTCTCCTGATCTACAACTTTCATGGACAGGCGAACCTTGCCGCGATCATCGAAGCCCAGCAGTTTGACCTTCACCTCTTGGCCCTCTTTCAGGACGTCAGACGGATGGTTCAAACGGCGGTTTTCGATTTGGGACACGTGCACCAGACCGTCGCGCTTGCCAAAGAAGTTCACGAAGGCACCGAAATCGACGATCTTGACGACTGTCCCGGTGTAAATCGCGCCTTCTTCCGGCTCTGCCACGATCGCGTGGATCATGTCGTAGGCTTTCTGGATCGAGTCACCATTGGGCGAGGCGATCTTGATCACGCCATCGTCGTTGATGTCGACCTTGGCGCCGGACACTTCCACGATTTCGCGGATGACTTTACCGCCCGAGCCGATCACTTCACGGATCT
>CAZDXI010000095.1:6942-10157 GCA_964509095.1 uncultured Rhodobacterales bacterium | reverse complement strand
CGCGATGCGCACCAGATACTTGCGCGTCCCGTCAGTGGAGACCTGCTTGGATACCACTTCGGGCGTTTCGATTACGAAATTTTCGGCCAGTTCCGCACGGTAAGCTTTGGCGAGGTTCGTCATCGCGTCGAAGTCGCGTACACCCCATTGGTAAATCCACTGCCAGATCTGCCCTGTGCGCATCTTCGCCTGTTTCTCAGGCGTACCGTGGGCAATCAAAGCCTCCCGCAGCTGATCGCGGGTCAGCCCAACAAGATTCACCGGCCCCTCCGGCAATTTGCGCGGAATAGTGTGCACGTCTTGAGTAATAGGCGCGTTGGCGGTCATGGTGAGGTCCCCGAGGGTTGATACGCCTCTATATAGAGATGATTTGCGAAATCAAAGAGGATCGCGTGGATCACTCGTGGAATTCACCCACCGTCGCTTTGCCTGCTCTGGCGGTCATGGCGGCTTTCCAAGATGCGACCGAAGCGTCTCGATCCGGGATCGCGTCAAAGGGTTCGGAGTGGTTGTAGAACATCGCCATCTGATCCATTGCCACCTGCGTGAGCTGTCCGTGCAAGCCGCCGCGTGCAAAGGCCTGCATCTGGTCTTTGGTCTCCCACACGGATACCGCAAAGAACACGCTCCCGGCTTTGAATGTGTCCGCGTGCAGGCAACCATCGGTGTGTTTGGCAGCTTTCAGGACCTTCATCGTAGGCAAGATGATCTTGAAGTACCCGGTCCAGCGCTTCAGTTGCATCCCACCGACCGAAACATAGACCATAACGCAAGCTCCTTCAGAACGGTTTGACGACTACAATCCACAGGATGCCGATGACACCAAACACACTGATCTCGTTGAACACGCGCAAATACCTATCCGACTCGCGGAACTCCCCGCGTCGGGCGCGGGCAACCATGCGGCCAGTCATTGTGTAATGTACGGCCAAAAGGGCGACGACGAACAACTTGACCCAGACCCAGGTCTGGAACTCCCAATGCCAGCCGAGCCACAGCCCGGTGATGACGGCGATCACGCCAAGCCCCAGCGAAAAGCGATAGAGTCGATAGGTGAGGTCTCCCAAAGGGCCATCTTCGTTGATCCGCGCAAACTCACGCTTCCAATAAATTAACGCGCGCGGCACCGCGAAGATGCTGGTCATCCACCCCATAACGCAGAGCAGATGGATGATCTTGACCCAGTCCATCCGAGCTTAGTTACTGGCAGCGCTTTTCGGCGTCTTCCAGTGCGGCCGTAAAGCCGAGTAAGCTGAACGTGTCCTTGGTGTTTGTGCCACGACCCGAGCGCCCCGACACGATCGCATTTGCGCCGCGCTTCATCGCCGTGATGATCTTGGAATCATCCGCCGGGGACGCGGGCCATGCCCATTCGCCATCGGTGAACAGCTCGTATTCGTTACCGCTGATGTTCACGTTCACGGTCGATCCACTTGCGAACGGATAGCCACCGGTAAAGGCGACTTGTCCCGTTGCTCCTGCGCTTGGGCGATAGAACACCATCAACAAGGTCTGACCCCGGTTCACAGCCACCACGCGCCCATCGCGTGTGTTCACGGTCTCTTTAGGTGTCGACACGCTCCAGCACTCGGTGGGGTTCTGTTCGACAAAAACGCTCCAATCGGTTTTGGCCGCGACACGGTTCGTGCTGCTGTCCTGCGCGCTTGCGCCGGTCGCCAGAGCCGCCAGTACCGCGACGGTCCCGATGAATTTGGTTGATCCCATTATCACAGCCTCCAGACTGTCCTTTGCCTCTGATCTTACCCGCCGCAGGGCCGTTTTCGATCTTCCTGCTTGCGTGCGGGCGATGTTTTGCTCAACAACACCAACACTAACGCAAAATGACCCGGAAACGAAAGGGCCAACGCGCGTTTTCGCCAAGATGTGAGGTCGGATATGTCAAATGCTGTTCCCATGGTTGAACTTTGGCGGGGGCCGATCCTTGAAAGCCTGCATCACGGGCACGCTGTCGTGTGCGATGAAACCGGCGATGTCGTCGCCGAATGGGGCGACGCAAAGGCGGTTGTTCTGCCCCGGTCGTCCTCCAAGATGATACAGGCCCTGCCGCTGATCGAAAGCGGTGCGGCAGAGGCATTTTCCCTGACAACAGAACAGCTTGCTTTATCTTGCGCGTCCCATCAGGGGGCCGAGATTCATGTCTCTCGCGTCAACACATGGCTGGACACATTGGGGCTTGCGGATGACGCCCTGAAATGCGGCCCTCAAACGACACGGGACACGGACCTGCACACGCAGATGATCCGGGACGCTGCGCCCACTTGTCGCGTGCACAATAATTGCTCAGGCAAACACGCGGGCTTTTTGACACTCGCCAAGCATCTGGGCGCAGGGCCGGATTATGTCGCGTTGGATCATCCGGTGCAGCGCGCGGTGTTGGAGGCGTGGGAACGCCTGACAGATGAAACCGTAGCCGGGCATGGAATCGATGGCTGTTCCGCCCCGAATTTTGCAACGTCCCTGCGCGGAGTGGCCCGAGCGATGGCGCGGTTTGCCAGTGCGGAAGCCGACAGTCCGATGGGGCGACTCACCCGAGCCATGTCAAAACATCCGGAACTCGTCGCCGGCGAAACCCGCGCCTGCACCAACCTGATGCGCGCGATGCACGGGCGCGTGGCGATCAAGACCGGGGCCGAAGGCTTCTTTGTTGCCATAATCCCGGAGAAAAAACTGGGCGTCGCGCTGAAAATAGTCGACGGAGCGACCCGCGCCAGCGAAACCGCCATCGCTGCCATTCTAGTTAAGCTGGGTGTGTTGGACGCGGATCACCCTGAGACACGCAAATATCTCAACGCTCCGATCCTGAACTGGGACGGTCTGGAAACCGGGCGGCAACGCGCGACGGACGCGCTCCTCTGAAGGTTTCGCACGCGAAACATCGCTGTTTGTTATCAGAAGCTTACCACCCCGCACGGCGAGAACATGTTTCGTTAAGCTACGAGATGTGGGCGATGAAGACATGCGCCTGAACCCATGTTGCCGCGCGTTGCGTTAAGCAATCCTTGAGGCACAAGGCTGCATAAAGTGCAGATTTGCGCGCGAAGTAATAATTTCTCACAATGGAGCGCCATCGACGGGCCACGGTCTGTCGATCTGGCATTTGAATCACTTGTTTTATGTCCGCCGTGGAAGCTCTCTGTTCTTACAACGCGTTGGCGTCACCAAATCGATAGGCCGAGGGGGCGGCCCGTCGATGG
>CAZDXI010000095.1:0-6932 GCA_964509095.1 uncultured Rhodobacterales bacterium | reverse complement strand
TTTTTTTTTTCCCCCGGGTTGGCCCAACCACACCCCCGCGGCGGGGGGGGGGCCGGGGGGGGGGCGCGGCGGGCTACGCCCTTGTTCCGCGCCCGTATGTCAAATTTCCGACGAATGCGTCGCGCGAATAACCCTGCACATAAAGCAGCGCCGTCAGATCCCCATGATTGATCCGCACGTCACATTCCGCAGCAACTGCGGGTTTCGCATGCAAGGCAACACCTGTGCCCGCGCGGTGCAACATGCCAAGGTCATTGGCCCCGTCCCCGACGGCAATCACATCGGCCTCGGATATTTCAAGACGTGCGGTAATCTCTTCCAAGGCGTCCACTTTGGCTTGTTTCCCGAGGATGGGTCTCGCAGGGACACCCGTTAGCGCACCATCCTGTACCAACAAGGTGTTGGCGCGGTTTTCGTCAAAGCCTAGATGCGCCGCGACTCTTTCTGTAAAGGCTGTGAACCCACCAGACACAAGCGCGGCATAGGCTCCGTTCGCCTTCATCGTCGCCAGAAGCACGTCGCCACCGGGCATGTAGGTGATGCGATCCGCAAGAACAGTGTCGATCACGCTTTCAGGCAACCCACGCAGCAAGCCCACCCGTTCACTCAAGGCTTCCTCGAAGTCCAACTCGCCATTCATGGCGCGTGCGGTGATGTCTTTGACCCGGTCGCCCACTCCTGCCTCATCAGCAAGTTCGTCGATGCATTCCTGCTGGATCATGGTGCTGTCCATGTCCGCAAGCAGCATCTTCTTGCGGCGGTTTTCGGCGGGCTGCACGACAAGATCGACGCCCAGTGCTTGCACGTCAGCCCAAACGTCCCACCGGTTGTCGGGCATGTGGGGTAGATCGAATTCTGCGGCCTCGTCCGGGGCAAGCCATGTGGCTTCGCCGCCGCCCCACGCATTGCGCAGGGATTCCACCAAAGCAGGATCCAGACGACCCGGCACAGCGATGAGTGTGGCAACGAACATGGCGCAAACTCCGTTAGGCGCGGGTCGTTTACGCTGCCACGTCCGCGTTTACCAGTAGATGCGCGGCACCGTCTTGCGGATGTTGTCTTCGATATTGCGGGGGCGCCAGCCGGTCAGGTCGCCCAAGGTCACGGCTTCGCGACGCAAGCGCCGCTGCGTTTCGATCACATACTCCTTGCCCGCGTCACAGGACACATCGCCCTTGAACGGATGGTTCATCACGTATCGACCCTGAAAATTCTTCCGATTATTGGTTTCGCGGAACATCAAATCCTTGCGCATCTGGGTTTTGGTATATTGAGCATGCAACCGCGTGACATAGACGTCCTGCGCGCCAGAACTGTTGCCTTTCAGCCAGTTGACCCCCAACTCGCGCAGTTCTGCCGTGCTTAGCGGATCCGCCGCACAAGGATCACACCATTGCATGTCCCACGCGTATTCCATGACGACCCCGCCATTGCGCCCGACTGTGCGATCAAAGGTGGCTTTGTAAAACTGACCGAACACCTGTTCCACGAAGGACGGCACATTCACGTTGCTCGGCAATTCGCGCTGGCGGTAGTTCGCGACCTCCACCCGACCCTTGCGAGACAGCATGAAAAACAGCGCATCCTGCGGCCCGTCGGCGTTCAACTTACCCAGTTGGATCGGCAGCATGAAGTTGCGTGACCGGAAGGAGATTTGCAGCGGCGGCAGTTCCTTCACCTTGTTCGCTGCATGACGTTTCAGGTTCACCCGCGCAACAAAGAACTTCATGCGGTTTTTGATGTAATCGGCCAGCACGGCTTCGGCCCCGTCGGGCAGCTTGTACCCTTCACCTGTGAGGAAAGTGACAAGCCCGTCGGATTGGTCTGCTTTCAGGATCAGGATGTCGTAGTCGCCAACGGCATATTCCGCCTTGATCTTCACGCCCAGCGCATCGGCGCGCTGGTAGACTTGCTTTTGCTTACGGCGGAGCAGACCAGCCCCGGTTGCCTCCTCGACAATAACCGGAGAGTCCAAGCCACGTCCGCAAGGATCGTAGTCATTGTATTCCACCAAGCGCGGCGCGGTGTAGGCATCCAGATGCGCGACAGTGGCAGCTTTGACCGTGCGCACGTCCTCGCGCTTCAGCACTTTTGGCGTCGGCACGATCATTGCGAAATCCCTTGGTGCCCCACGATAGTCAGAGGACATGGTGATCACGGAACGATTGCCATTGCGCACGAACACGACTTTGGACGCTTGGTTGTATAACTCTCCATCCGCCTTCGCGACGTAGAAACCGCAAAACGCATAGGCCGGCAAAGCGAACAGGGCGAAAATCAAAACGAGCAGGTAACGCATGGGCACTCCTTAGCTGTGCCGCGATAGCTTACCGTGCGAGGCCAGTTTCGCACATCACGAATGATGACACCTGTTTCCGATTGGCGTCAGCGCGTGTCGCTTTTCATCAGCAAAGGGCCGCAAGGGCGACATTTTGACGGTTGTGCTCTGCAACGCGGCCCTGTAGCCCGGTTTGTGGGACACTCCTCCCCAACGAGGAGCGCTTATCTGGAAGGGTAGCATTGATGGCTATTGATAAACCGGCGACGCGGCCGGCCAATCCGCGTTTTTCTTCTGGCCCTTGCGCCAAACCCCCCACATTCAAGCTGGATGATCTGTCGGATGCCGCTTTGGGCCGGTCTCATCGTGCGGCAATCGGCAAGGACAAGCTGAAAGCCGCGATCGAAGAGACGCGCGAGCTGCTCGGCGTTCCAGCGGATTACAAGATCGGGATCGTGCCTGCGTCCGACACAGGCGCGATGGAGATGGCGATGTGGTCGCTGCTCGGCGCGCGCCCTTGCACGATGGTGGCCTGGGAAAGCTTCGGTGCGGGCTGGGTTACGGATGTGGTCAAGCAGTTGAAGCTGGATGCAGATGTACGCACGGCTGACTATGGCGAGATCGTCGACATGGCTGCTGTGGATTACGACACGGACGTTGTGTTCACATGGAACGGAACGACCTCAGGCGTGCGCATGCCGAATGGCAACGCGATCCGGGAAGATCGTGCAGGACTGACGCTGTGTGATGCGACTTCGGCCGCTTTTGCGATGGATTTGCCGTGGGACAAGTTGGATGTGACTACATTCTCTTGGCAGAAAGTGCTGGGCGGAGAAGCGGCGCACGGGATGTTGATCCTGTCCCCTCGCGCGGTGGAACGTCTGGAAAGCTACACGCCCGCATGGCCTTTGCCGAAGATTTTCCGCCTGACCAAAGGCAGGAAGCTCATCGACGGTATCTTCAGCGGCGCGACGATCAATACGCCGTCCATGCTGGCGGTAGAGGACTACCTGAACTGTCTGAAATGGGCGCGCTCCGTTGGTGGGCTAAAGGGCCTGATCGCACGGGCGGATGCCAACGCGATGGCCGTGTGGGATTTCTGTGCTGCACGTGATTGGATTGACAATCTGGCGGTGGATGACGCGACACGCTCCAACACGTCAGTATGCCTGAAATTCACGGATGATCGGATCGCCGATGGCGCCGCGTTCGCCAAAGCGGTTGCAAAACGGCTTGCGGATGAGAACGTCGCTCTGGACATGGGGGCGTATCGTGACGCTCCGGCAGGCTTGCGCATCTGGTGCGGTGGCACGGTGGAGACGTCCAACGTTGAAGCGATGCTTGGCTGGCTTGACTGGGCTTTTGACTCGGAAATTGCAGCGCTGACTGAAGCCGCTTGATCAGACATCAATGGCGGGATGAATCCCGCCCTACGTAGGTCGGGACTTGTCCCGCCACCCTCGAAGGAAATAAAAATGCCAAAAGTACTCATTTCCGACAAGCTGTCGGACGCCGCCGTTCAGATCTTCCGCGATCGTGGGATTGAGGTGGATTTCGAACCTGACCTTGGCAAAGACAAGGACAAACTGGCCGCTGTAATCGGCAAATACGACGGTCTCGCCATTCGCTCTGCCACCAAAGTGACCGAAAAAATTCTCGCCGCCGCTGACAACCTAAAGGTCGTTGGCCGCGCCGGGATTGGTACAGACAATATCGACAAAGAGGCGGCATCAAAGAAAGGCGTGATTGTGATGAACACGCCTTTTGGCAACATGATCACGACTGCCGAGCACGCGATTGCGATGATGTTTGCCGTTGCGCGCCAAATCCCGGAGGCGAGTGCGTCGACCCATGCCGGGAAATGGGAGAAATCCAAGTTCATGGGCGTGGAACTGACGGGTAAGACATTGGGCGTGATTGGTGCGGGCAACATTGGTGGGATCGTGTGTGAACGTGCGCGCGGACTGAAGATGAAAGTGATCGCCTATGATCCGTTCCTGTCCGAAGAGAAGGCCGACAAGATGGGCGTGGAGAAGGTCGAGTTGGACGAGCTTCTGCCCCGAGCCGATTTCATCACGCTGCACGTACCTGCTACGGATCAGACGCGCGGGATGATTGACGCCAAAGCCATCAAGAAGATGAAGAAAGGCGTGCGCATCATTAACTGTGCCCGTGGTGGTCTGGTGGATGAAGACGCCCTCGCAGATGCGCTGAAGTCCGGTCATGTCGCAGGCGCGGCCTTGGACGTGTTCGCCGAAGAACCGGCCAAGGAAAACGCGCTGTTCAACCTGCCCAACGTTGTCTGCACCCCGCATCTGGGTGCGGCGACGACCGAGGCACAAGAAAACGTCGCCCTGCAAGTCGCCGAGCAAATGGCGAACTACCTGCTGGACGGTGCCGTAGAAAACGCGCTGAACATGCCGTCCATGACCGCCGAAGACGCCAAGGTGATGGGGCCATGGGTGAAACTCGCCGGACATCTTGGCAGCTTCATCGGGCAACTGACGGACGAACCGATCAAGGCCATCAATATTCTCTATGATGGTTCAGTTTCCGAGATGAACCTTGATGCGCTGAACTGTTCGGTTGTCGCCGGGATCATGAAAAAGGTGAACCCGGACGTGAATATGGTGTCCGCACCTTTCATTGCGAAGGATAAGGGGATCAAGATCTCTACCACTAATCAGGACAAGTCCGGTGCGTTTGATGGGTACATCAAGGTTACGGTCGTCACTGCGGAACGCGAACGGTCCATTGCAGGAACAGTGTTCAGCGACGGCAAGCCGCGGTTTATCCAGATCAAAGGCATCAATATCGACGCCGAAATCGGGCAGCACATGCTGTACACCACGAACGAAGACGTGCCCGGCATCATCGGTCTTTTGGGGAACACGATGGGCAAGAACGGCGTGAACATCGCGAACTTTACGCTGGGCCGGAACGATGTGGGCGGGGAGGCGATTGCGCTTTTGTACGTCGACAATCCGATCCCGAAAGATGTTCTTGCTGCGCTAGAGACCACCGGTATGTTCCAACAGGTCGCGCCGCTGGAATTCGAAGTCGCTTGAGAGCACTTCTTTGAACCGATACCCCGACGGCATGATCCTTGCCGCCGGGGAACGTCATGAAACGCTATGACAGCTACATCATTTGTACGTCACCCCGCAGTGGCAGCACGCTTCTTTGTCGCATGTTGCGCAACACCGGACTGGCCGGTCATCCCGAAAGTTGGTTCCACCGACCAGATATTGAGGACTGGCGCCGCGCGCTGGCGCTGACTGACAGAGCGTCGCTGCAAGACATAGTTGACGCCGCAAAGAACGCTGGACGGGCAGGAACTGATATGTTCGGCCTGCGCCTACAGCGACACAGTTTCGATTACGCGATGGCGCAGTTTCACAAGCTGTGTCCCGGACGCAGCTCCGATCCTGCCTGTCTGGAGGCGTGTTTCGGGCGCATTCTGTACGTGCACCTGGAACGCGTGGATACGCTTGCGCAGGCGGTGTCGTATGTGCACGCCACGCAATCCGGGCTGTGGCATCGGCACGCGGATGGCTCTGAACTGGAGCGGCTGTCCGAACCCGAGCCGGAACAGTACAACGAGGAGGCAATCACCCGGCAAATGCAGTCACTTGGCCAGCAGAACACAGCTTGGCGAAATTGGTTTGATCATCACGGAATTGCGCCTTTGCGTCTGCAGTATGAAAGCTTGGCGCAGGAGCCTAAATCAGGCGCAGCGCGGGTTATGAAGGCCTTGGGGGTATCTTTTGACATGGATGATCTGGCACTGCCCACTGCGAGGCTGAGTGACAGTGTCAACCAAGACTGGATCGCGCGGTACCGGAAATCATACCCGCAGGCTTGACCCGACGGCTTTGCCCGCGTTCAAGGGGCGCATATCTGCAATCGGAGTATCCTTCATGACAACGCCCCTCTATGCGGTCGGAGACATTCACGGCCAGCTTGGCATGCTGGACGCCGCTTTGGCGCGGATCGAGGCAGATGGCGGGCAAGAAGCCAATGTGGTGTTTCTGGGTGACTATGTCGATCGGGGGGCTGATAGCCAACGCGTGATTCATCGCTTGATCCAAGGCCTTGATGCAGGTCGAAACTGGATCTGTCTGAAGGGCAATCATGACCGCTACTTCGATTGGTTCATGGAAACGCCACCACGCATTGACCCCTATTCACTGGTTGGGATGGATTGGTTCCACGACCGTATTGGCGGGGTGGAAACCCTTGCGTCATATGGGGTTGAGGTGACCAAACAGCGACGGATCAAAGATGTTCATCGTGAAGCGCTGGAGGCCGTGCCGCAGTCCCATGTGGACTTCTTACGCAGCCTACATCTGTTCCATGAAACCGATGATTTGTTCCTCGCCCATGCAGGCATTCGACCCGGCATCCCGCTGGATCAACAGACTGAAGAAGATCTGCTTTGGATCCGGCAGGAATTTCACATCGACGTCATGCCGCATCCAAAGCTGATTGTGCACGGTCACACACCGGTGGACGCCGCCACGCATTACGGTAATCGCGTCAATCTGGATTCCGGGGCCGGTTTTGGACACCCACTTTCTGTGGCTGTGTTTGAGGGGCCGGAGTGCCATCTGCTCACTGCGGACGGCCGGAAATTGCTTGCCCCATAACCGAA
>CAZDXI010000094.1:9147-10158 GCA_964509095.1 uncultured Rhodobacterales bacterium | reverse complement strand
CCGAGGCTCAAGCGACCCCAATAGTTCATCGTGGTCGCTTCATGGTCCGTCAGAAACACCGTGAGAGCCACGACCGCAAAAAACAGTCCCACATGCGCCCAGTAGACCTGCCAGATACGATAGCCGACCCGTGCGCTGCCCAGTGCAAACCCGGCCCGATCAAAGGTGGACCCGAACGCAATCGCGCTTGCCATGCCCGAACAGAACACAAACATCTCTGTTGCGTCCGAAAACCCCCAACGCGCCGGAATCCAACTGGTAAAGAAATTGCCCCGCGTATGGGCGAACAGGATGATGAACATCGCAATCCCACGAAAGAAGTCGAGCCTTAAGTCCCGCACCCTCGGAGGTGCGGAGACGCGCACGTCAGAGCGCGGCGACGACTGGCTTTGAGATGGGTCAGCGAAGGTCATGCGGGTGCGGTCTTTATTCTGCGGCGATCCGGCGTGCTTCGCTCAAAGCAGCAAAACGCGTGGCGGTAAAGCGATCTTCGGCACCATTTCGCCGGGCGCGACGTTCAGACAGGATTTGTTCTACGGGGTCGACAAAGCCCGCGCGCAGGCCCGCATCAATGGTCATACGCTCAAACACATCGCGCTGGGCGTGGCTGCCACCGATCGTTTGCATCGCCGGCCGCGCATTGGCGAGGTTGAAAAACGCCGTGTCATAGCGCCCTTCGGCAAAGCTGTGCAGCCCGGCCAGCGCCGCCAGACCGGGGTCTTCCACGCGGCGTGCCATCTCTCCGGGCTTGCGCGCGTCTGTTGTGAACCGCAGCGCCAGGTCGCCGGCCGCATCAAACCGCCCGGCCGCCCCGAGCGCGAGCATATAGTGCAGATCTGCAAAGACGAGGCATCCGTCCTGTGTGCGGTTCTCGCAGAAATCGGCCAGCTCTTCCCAGCGGTTGCCCACGTCGATCCCTTCCAGCTCCAGGCGCATCAACAGCGATGTGGCATTGGAGATATCGCGGTAATCGTCGGTCTTGTCTTCGCGGATTTTGCGATCGTATAGCTC
>CAZDXI010000094.1:0-9137 GCA_964509095.1 uncultured Rhodobacterales bacterium | reverse complement strand
CTCAAGGACCACGTCATAGTCTGCGCGGTCCAGATGCAGCAGCGCCTTGTGCCACCACACGTGGTAGCGGAAATTGTTGCAATGATCCCAGGCGCTTGTGTGATCTTCGATCAGCTGAATGCCGCGATCCGGTTGCGCCGTCATATCATAGACATGTGCAACCGCGTGCAAACCCCAAGCGTCGTTGTGCGCGTGGTTCAGACCTTCGAGCCCCACCGCCTCGGCGGCCTTGTAATCCCCGGTTTCTTCAAGTGAAAATGCGTGGCACCCAAGCAAGTAGCCGCGCAGCGGATGGCTTGTGTCATGGGCATTCAGGATGTTTTCGATCGAATTTCGCATCCCCTTGGCGTCCCCAAGGATGAACCTGATCGCATGGCTGACCTTTGCGCTGAATGTGTCGCGTGGGTTGATCCGCAGCGCGTCTTCCATCGCGGCAATGGCTGCGGATGGTCGCCCGTCCAGCCAAACACCCAAGGCTTTCACCCACAGTTGTTCGCGCGGGAAGGCCGCCTCGCAGCTTTTGGCGACCGTATGGGCCTGCTCTGCCACCGGGACCAACTCACGCCGACCCATCATCAGGGAAAATAAACCCTTGGCCGCGTATCCCATCGCAAAACCCGGCTCTGCCTCCAAAACTGCACCCAGATGCGTGGGTGCGTCTGCGGAATGGGCCAGAAAAGATCGGATCAGATTATCCCACGCCGCGCGCCCTTGCGCCGTCGTCAGGGAAGTCTGGCCGTCACAGATATCGAGATGCATGATGGAATGCGCCTTTGCGTCAGAGTGATGACGTCGATGTAACCCACAGACCAAGCGTTCCCTATGGCCCGAGAGCGATTTACACGAGTTCGTGAAGCGGTGCGCTGCAATCGTGAGCGGTTGTGTCAGAAATGCGCAGGAAGTCGCCGTTTCAACGGGGAAATTTCACGCCGTGTTGTCAGATATGACGCGCGGATGTTTCAGCTTTTGGGTGTATTTTTCAACATCGCTAGCACCTCATCCGTGTGCTCCCCAAACCGGGGTGGGGGGCGTTCATAGCGCACCGGTGTTTTGGAAAAGTTCAGCGGGTTGCCCAGCAGTTTCACATGCCCGTCCTTGATCCCCTCCGCAGGCACCTCACGCACGGTGTTGCGCGCCTGCGCCTGATCGGAATGCAGCGCCTGGGACACCGTATGGATCGGCCCCGCAGGCACCTTCACGTCGTTACACCGCGCGATCACCTCAGCCGTACTCAACCCGCCAAGTGCTGCGGCAATCGCCACGGTCAGGCTGTCCCGATTCTCAATCCGCGCCAGATTGGTGCGATAGGCCTCATCCGACGCCATATCCCCCAGCCCAAACGCATCGCAGAACCTTGCGAACTGACTGTCATTGCCCACGGCCAGCAACATGTGCCCATCTGCCGTCGCGAACGCATCGTAGGGCACAATGTTCGGGTGCGCATTGCCGCGTCGCACCGGGTCCTTGCCAGAGGTCATGTAATTGACCCCTTCATTAATCAACCATGCCATCGTGGCATCAACCAACGACAGATCAATGTGCTGCCCTTCACCCGTCTGATCCCGGTGGCGCAACGCGGCCAAAATGCCAATCGTCGCATACATCCCGCACATCACATCCGCGATGCCTGTGCCCACCTTGGTCGGTGGCCCATCCGGATCACCCGTCAGCGACATGATCCCGCCATAGCCCTGCGCCATCAGATCATAGCCCGGCTGATCGCGGTTCGGCCCCGTCTGCCCAAAGCCCGAAATCGAGCAATAGACCAACCCCGGATACCGCGTCAGCATGTCCTCATGCCCCAGCCCGTATTTCTTCAACCCGTCGGGTTTGTAGTTCTCAATCACGATATCGGCGCGTGCCGCGAGGTCCCAGATGATCTGCTGACCGTCTTGTGTGGATACATCCACGGCAATCGACTGTTTGTTCCGGTTCGCCGCCATGAAATAGGCCGACAGGTCCGAACGCGAGCCATCCTCGTTCAGCGCATAGTTTGGCCCCCAGGACCGCGTATCATCGCCCCCGCTTTTGGGGTTTTCGACCTTGATCACGGTCGCGCCCATGTCACCCAGCAGTTGCGTCGCTGTTGGTCCGGCCAGAATGCGGGACAGATCAAGGACAAACAGACCCGCGAGGGGGCCAAAGGGTTCAGATGCGGCCATCATAAGCTCTCCGGTCGATATGGGCGGCGATGACCGTGAAGGTATCGGCGTTTTGTGCGGCGTCCAGTGCCGTGCGCAACTCGTCGCGATTGCGGGCGTCAAAGCCTTGCCCGCCAAACGCTTTTCCTATGGCGGCAAAGTCATGGGTGGCGAAATCCACACCTTGGTTCGGCATCTGCCGCGCGCGTTGTTTCTTTTCGATCAGGGCAAGGGACTGGTCCACGAATACAAGGAAAATCGTGCGCAGCTTATGCTCTGCCGCCGTGGCGAGTTCGCCGGTGATCATCAGAAACCCGGCATCCCCGGAAAACGAGATCACCGTACGCTCCGGCTCCACAATAGATGTTCCCATCGCCAGCGGCAGCGCGCAGCCCATCGTGCACAGGGCCGTGGATTGCACGAGGGCGCGGGGCTCGTAACACTGCCATTGCTGGGACAGCAGGATGCGATGCGCCCCACTATCAACTGTCGCGAGTGTGTCTCGGGGCAGGGCGGTGCGGCAGACATCAATAATCGCGCCCGGACCCCATGCATCATCGTTGGGGAAGGCTTGCGCCAGCGCCGCTTTGCACGCCGTAATCTCACCACCCGGCCATGTGTCGCGCGGGGGTGTACCATCCGACATCGCCTCCAGTGTCGCCCCGACCGAGGCGATGATGTTCACTGTCGCCTGATGCATATAGTGATGGCTTGGCCCCGGCGTGATGTCGATCACCCGCTTGGTGCGTGGGTCCCACGGGTCGCGCCAGCCGGTGCGCATCTCAATCGGGTCGTAGCCTGCGCAAATAATCAGGTCTGCGGCCTCAACCATCGGCATCAAGTGCGTGTCCGCCAGCGGTGACAGCCCCGCGCCCCCCAGAGCGAGGTCGTGATCCTCTGGCAAGGTGCCCTTGGCCTTGTAACTCGTGATGAGTGGTACGTTATGTGTCTGACAAAACGCGGCAATTTCCGGCTCCGCGCCTTCGTTCATCGCGTCGACCCCGGCAATGACCAGCGGACGTTTCGCTTCTGCCAACCAGTTGCGTGCGGTCTTCAGCGCATCCCCCGCAGGGGCAGTCGTGCTGGCCGGCGGGCGCGGTGCAGGTACGTCAGCAGGCACAAGTGCATCCGCGACCGAGATCGGCACATCCACGTGAACGGGGCCCAAGCGCCCTTCCATCGCAATGGTCACGGCCTTGTCCGCAATCACATGCGCGGCCCCGGTGTTCAGCGTAAAACACGCCTTGGTAATGGGGGCCAAAACCGCCGTTTGGTCCAGCACCTGATGGGTATAGGTCTCCGCCTCATCCGCATCCACGCAGCCCGACAGAACGATCAGCGGCACGCGGTCCTGTTCCGCATTCGCAATGGCGTTGACCCCGTTCAGAACTCCGGGCCCAACCGTGCCCACAAGGATGCCGGGTGCTCCGGTGCGGTGCCACGCGGCTTCGGCCATAAAGGCCGCAGCGTTTTCGTGCCGCGCAAGGATAAAGCGGATACCCGCATCCTCCAAGGCATTGATTACGGTCAGAACTTCCCCGCCGGGCATACCAAAGGCATGTCGGCATCCTGCCTGATACAGGCGTTGGGCAAGGGCATCAGCGGCGCGGATTTGTGACTGTGTCATGCGCGGATGGGTGTCACGGTGCCGCATGAAATTCAAGTGACGCTTGCGTGCAGGAATGTTTCAACAACCCGTTTTGGGAATAAGAGAAATTCAATCTTTCTGTGTCAGAGTGTTTCCAAGGTTTGACGGTATGTTTGAAGGTACTCAATTTCACGTGTGTTTTTGGCGTCTCATTGGCGTGATGTGCATTTTGGTGTGCACAGGGTTTGGCCCGATGGCTGCGCGGGCGGATCAGGGGTGTGGGGTGCCATCTGGGACGCGTATTCTAGTGATGGACTTGGTGCGACTTGCCGAAAGCGGTCAGCCGGTTTCTGAAAATCTTGGTTGGCGCATGCGCACTCTGGCGCAACATCTGGACCATCCCGACATTCAAGAAACGTTGCATCGGACCGGGGATTCAACGCTGGTTTCAGCGATGGATGTGTTGATTGGGACTGCCAATGTCTTGCAAACTGGCGACGTCGTTCAGGATTCAGAGGCGATGCGCAATGCCGTCGATGTCGTTTGGAATGGATCGCAAAGCAACTGCGACGCTGAACCAGACAGCAAGCCGTTTGACATGAATATCTTACAACCGTCGAGAACTGGCGATCAAAGCGCCTTCGACGCGGGTCAAACCCAGCGTGGTGCGTTGCAAGCCGCTCGATTGACTGGACCAGACGTCGCTCGGGAATCGCAACTGTTTCAATTTGATGCCGGGCGGTTTGGTCTCTTGTTGGCGGGTCTTCTGATAACGATCTCACTTGTTTTTGGGGCGCGGTCGCTCCACGGCTGGATTTTTGCACTTAGGAATGCGCGTAAATCCTGCAAGGTGCGCGCAGATATGGTGGTCGGAATTGAGGTTATTGATGGCTACATCACAATTCTGGGCCAGCGCGGATGTCGGTTCAAACCATTCAACGTGGGTGCTTACAAACGCGTGTCCGATCTTGCGCGCACGCTCCCGGCACCCATCGAAATCCAGATCAAAGACCATGTCTTGGCCGGTGCCATTCATGCGATGAACGGTGAGGCTTGCGGCATATTTTTCGATGAGTTCCTGCCGTCGTCGCAGCGGGCCGACATTTTGCAACTCTCACTCGTGCCGCCCAAACTGTCACCGCGTCGCGGCAGTGACCCGCGCCCAATCTCCACCGGAACCGTGGAGACTCCGGAATTTGAGATGCCGAAGGTCGCAACAGAATTCGATGCACCGGACCTGACCGAACTTGCGGATGCTCTGGATGCGGTGCGACCGCGCAACTAAGGGCGCAACTGCACGCATTCGGGCGCTAACCGTCACCCGCGCTTGAGCAGTTCAGGTGAACATCCGCGCCTGATGACCGATATCTCGCCTTACCGGCGACGGTCGCGACGTGAGCTCATCGGCTGGAACGCCACACCCACATGGGCCTCGCAATAGGGTTTGCCCTGTTGAACTGGCAGCCCGCAGAACCAGAAATCCTCTGTCGCGGGATCGCCCACGGGCCATTTGCAGGTCCGCTCTGTCAGCTCCATCAGGCCGATCTTCTTGGATTTCTTCTCCACCTCGGACACTTTGGCCAGCGCCTCGGGGCTGATCTCATTGGCGGAGGGTTGCGGGGGCAGGGGTTGGCCTGCCGGAATGATCTGGCGTCGTGCCGGTGTCGCCGGGCGTGGTGCCGGTTCCGGTGTGGGTGCCGCTTCGGCCGCGGGCTTTGCGCGGGGCTTGGGCTTGGCCTCCGCCTTCGGTGCCGCCTTTGCCTTGGGTTCCGCTTTCGCCGTTCCCCCACCGCCAGAGCGGTTGGACAGCCCAAGACGATGCACCTTCCCGATCACCGCGTTGCGGGTGACGCCGCCCAATTCCTTGGCGATCTGGCTGGCGGATTGGCCTTCGCCCCACATCTTTTTCAGCTTTTCGACGCGATCTTCAGTCCAGGACATTTGGCTTCCTTGTGATGGGGCCGGAACGCGCAGGCTCCCCGCGCCCGCGATCTATACTAAAGACTGGCGCGCAGGTGCAAGCAGGCAAGTCATTTTCGACATGTTCTCTGAACCTTGGTGTTCTGCGTGCCGTTTGCAGCACGTGGGGGTGGTGTGGCAAAAGGTCAAGCCGCATGACCCCAGCCTTGGCCGGGTTCGTAAATTGTCCTTGCATCCTCGCGGCTTCGCAGGCATGCACGCTCCATGATCACTGCTCACGCTCTCCGACGTCTGCGACGACGCGCCTGAACCGCCAGCCTCCCTCGCGAGGCCTGTGATCCCTTCGCCGCGCATGCTTGCGGCACATCCTCAAAATCGTTGACCCGCCTGTCGCTCTGAGGCACTCCTATGGCTTCCCGAGCGTGTCTGGCTCAAACCAAGGACCAAACCGATGATTTCATCCGTTCTTCCGACATATAACCGTGCTCCGATGGCGTTTACATCCGGATCAGGCAGCTGGATTACGGACGATTCCGGGCGACGTTTTCTGGACCTCGGTGCCGGGATTGCGGTGAACGTGTTGGGTCATGCCAACCCGGCTCTGGTGTCGGCCTTGACCACTCAGGCGGGCCAGCTTTGGCACACGTCAAACCTGTATGAAATTCCCCAGCAAAAGGCTCTGGCCGATAAGCTGGTCGAACACACCTTTGCTGATACGGTGTTTTTCACCAATTCCGGCACCGAAAGCTGTGAACTCGCAGTGAAGATGGCGCGCAAATACTGGCATGATGCAGATGCCCCGGACCGGACCGAGATCATCGCCTTCACCGGTTCCTTCCATGGTCGGTCGTCCGCCGGGATCGCGGCGGCGGGTTCCGAAAAAATGACCGCTGGGTTTGGCCCTCTTTTGCCCGGGTTCACCCATCTGGACTGGGGCGACCATGACGCGTTGCGCGCCGCTGTGACCGACACGACAGCCGCTGTTCTGATCGAACCGGTTCAGGGTGAGGGCGGGATTGTGCCGCTCCCCGATCAATGCCTGAAGGGCCTTCGGGACTTGTGCGACGAAACCGGCGCTCTGCTCATTCTGGACGAGGTCCAGTGTGGTGTGGGTCGGACGGGCAAGCTCTTTGCGCATGAATGGGCGGGTGTAAGCCCGGACATCATGATGGTCGCTAAGGGCATTGGTGGTGGCTTCCCGTTGGGCGCCGTGCTGGCCACAGAACGTGCTGCCTCGGGCATGGTCGCAGGCACGCATGGCTCGACCTATGGCGGCAACCCATTGGGTTGTGCGGTGGGCAATGCCGTGATGGACATCGTGTCCGAACCGGCTTTTCTGGCAGAAGTGAACCGCAAATCCAGCCTGTTGCGTCAAAAGCTCGAAGGGCTTGTGGCCGACAACCCGGATATGTTTGAATGCGTGCGTGGTTCTGGCCTGATGTTTGGCATCAAGTGCAAGGTCCCCAACACGGATTTGGTCGCTGCCGGCTACGATCAGGACATCCTGACAGTGCCAGCTGCGGACAATGTCATTCGCCTGCTTCCGGCTCTGAACATCGAAGACAGCGACATAAACGAAGCCGTGACCCGACTGGACCGGGCGGCAAAATCCCTGACTTCATCTGTCTAAAAATACCTTCGGGGGTCTGGGGGCACACAGCCCCCAGTTCGGACCGAACCACAGGACGTAAATTATGAACCATTTCCTCGATATTCAAACAACTGATCCGGCCTACCTGCGCAACAAGATAGACAACGCGCGCAGCATGAAGGACGCGCGGCAAGGACGCACCAAACTGGCGCCGGACGATGAACAACCGCTGGCCGGGTACATGGTGGCTTTGATCTTTGAAAAGCCCTCCACCCGCACGCGCGTGTCGTTTGATGTTGGCGTGCGTCAGATGGGCGGGCATACGATGCTGCTCTCCGGGACAGATATGCAGCTGGGTCACGGTGAAACGATTGCCGATACGGCGCGGGTCCTGTCGCGCTATGTGGACGTGATCATGATCCGCACCTTTGATGAAAGCGTGCTGCAGGAAATGGCGGAATATGCCAGCGTCCCGGTGATCAACGGGCTGACGGACCGCACACATCCCTGTCAGGTTATGGCAGATGTGCTGACCTATGAAGAACATCGTGGACCCATTGGCGGGATCAAGGCGACGTGGTGCGGAGACGGCAACAACGTCTGTGCCTCGGTTATGCATGCGGCCGCGCAGTTCGGGTTCGATCTGACGTTTACCGGTCCAATGCAGCTTGATCCGGAACCGGAATGGCAAAAGCTGATGCGCGACAAGGGTCGCACCTTTGCGGTCGAACGCGACGCGGAAAAAGCCGTGGATGGGGCCGACCTGATCTTTGCGGATACCTGGATATCAATGCATGATGCGCAATCTGCCCGAGAACGCCGCCACAACATGTTGCGCCCCTATCAGGTCAATGACGAGCTGATGGCCAAGGCCAAATCGGATGCGGTGTTCATGCATTGCCTGCCCGCGCATCGCGGAGAAGAGGTCACCTCTTCGGTCATGGACGGCCCGAACTCTGTCGTGTTTGACGAGGCCGAAAACCGACTGCACGCTCAGAAAGCGATCCTGCGCTGGTGTCTCGGAGTGTGACGCGCCATAACTCTGGCAGCAGAGTGGGGGAATGCGGATATGACAGCAGATATCGGTGTCTATGGGTTGGGAACAATGGGCAGCGCACTGGCGCTGAATCTGGCTGAAAACGGGTTTCAAGTCGCCGTCACGAACCGTGAAGAAGACTGGATTGGTGACTTTCTGAAAGAAGCCGGACCTCTGGCAGATCATCTGACAGGCCACTCGGATTTGCAGACGTTTCTGGATGGATTGAAAGCCCCGCGCGTGATCCTGTTCATGATCCCCTCCGGCGCGCCGATGGACGCGATGATCGAAACCGTCGCGCCTCTGCTGGAGGCCGGGGACACGATCATTGATGGCGGCAACGCTGATTTCAACGACACGCGCCGACGCGCTGCCGCATTGCAGGAACAGGGTTTGCATTTTGTTGGCATGGGTGTGTCGGGCGGTGAATCAGGCGCGCGTCATGGCCCTTCCATGATGGTGGGTGGCAGTGATCAAAGTTGGTTGCAAATGCAACCAATGCTGGAGGCAATCTCCGCAAAGTTCGAGGGCACGCCGTGTGTGGCGCATCTGGGATCGGACGGGGCCGGGCACTTCGTCAAGACCGTGCACAACGGCATCGAATACGCAGACATGCAAATGATTGCAGAGCTTTACGGCGTGTTGCGTGATGGCGCAGGCTGGGACGCGGCCCGCATCGGCGGGCTGTTTGAAGGATGGAATGACGGGATCCTCGGCTCCTATCTGATGGAGATTTCTGCGCGGGCTTTGAAAACCCTAGACCCCGAAACCGGTGTCCCGATGGTCGATGTGATCCTCGACAAAGCCGGTCAAAAAGGGACGGGCCGCTGGACAGTGATTGAGGCGTTAAAGATGGGCCAA
>CAZDXI010000093.1:0-10238 GCA_964509095.1 uncultured Rhodobacterales bacterium | reverse complement strand
AGGTCCGTCAGCAAGGTCTTGATCCGGTCAGGATCGAAGTCGCTTAGCTTCATGTAGACAGACCGGTTCGCCTCAAAGCTGAATGACGCGCGAAGGAAGCCGATGGCTGAGCCGACGCCCGCCCCCGGTGGCACCAACAGGCGATCAACCCCCAGCTTTTCGCACAAACGGCCTGCGTGCAGCGGGGCCGCACCACCAAATGCAATCATCGTGTATTCAGACAGGTCTTCGCCGTTTTCAACCGCGTGTACGCGCGCGGCATTAGCCATGTTTTCATCGACCACTTCAGCGACACCAAACGCAGCTTCAACCGCGTTCATATCAAGAACCTCGCCGACATGGTTCGACAGCGCAGAGGCGGATTGATCGGGATGCAGTTTGATTGACCCACCGGCAAAATTGTCCGGATCGAGCTTACCCAGAACAAGATCGGCGTCTGTCACGCCCGGGCGTGTTCCGCCACGACCGTAGCACGCTGGTCCCGGTTCGGACCCCGCGCTTTCAGGGCCAACGCGGATCTGACGCAACGCATCCACATGGGCCAATGACCCACCGCCTGCCCCGATTTCGACCATATCGATTACAGGGATCGAAATCGGCATGCCCGACCCTTTCTTGAACCTGTAGGTGCGTGCAACTTCAAACACACGAGATGTCTTGGGCGTCTGGTTTTTGATAAGACAAATCTTGGCAGTCGTGCCGCCCATATCGAAACTGAGCACCTTGTCGAGCCCGTAGCGCGCCGCGATATGCGCTGCGAACACGGCCCCACCGGCCGGGCCGGATTCCACCAGTCGCACAGGGAAGTCCGCCGCGTTCTGGATGGAAATAATACCGCCTCCCGAATGCATCAGAAAAATCCGGCAAGACACACCCTCGCCTTTCAGACGATCTTCGAGCCGCCCCAAGTAAGACGCCATCAATGGCTTGATGTAAGCGTTCGCGACAACGGTATTGAACCGTTCGTACTCGCGCATCTGGGGCGAAACTTCCGAAGAAATGGAAACCGAAACATGCGGCAGCTTGTCGGCAAGCACGTCGCGAACCAATTCCTCGTGGGCTGGGTTCAGATAGGAATGGATCAATCCGACGGCGACGCTTTCGAAACCGGCCTCGGCGATTTGATCAACTACCGCTTCGACCTCAGCGCGATCAATTTCGACAAGTTCGTTTCCATTTGCATCGATCCGCCCTGCAACCGTGAACCGCATCTGGCGCGGCAACAGCGGGTCAGGCAGGTTCAGGTTCAGGTCGTATTGCTCAAACCGGCTTTCGGTCCGCATCTCGATCACGTCGCGGAAACCCTTTGTCGTGATCAATGCTGTCTTGGCTCCGCGCCGTTCAATCAACGCATTGGTCGCCAAAGTCGTCCCGTGAATGATCTGTTGGATCTGCTCCGGTGCGACGTCAGCTTTTGCGCAGACTTGATGCATCCCATCAATGATCGCGTTTTCGGGAGCTGTATAAGTGGTAAGAACCTTTGTGGAAAATGCTTGCCCATCCTTTTCCAGAACCACGTCTGTGAACGTGCCGCCAATATCAACGCCAAGGCGAACGGAAGGTGCTGTCATCTCACACTCCTACAACAGGTTTCTTGTGCAGGTGGCCGAAAAAGGTGCCAAAAATCAAATTGATATATTTTCTCACCCCGATCAATTTTCATGATCTACGTGACCTGCATGGCAGTCTTTGCAATCCGGGCTGCTTTTTCGACGTAACGCGCGGCTCTTTCAGGTGCATAGCGGGCGCAAAAGGACAGCGGGGCGGGCAACCAATCGGCTTTGATGACGTGCAGATCGCCCGCGGCAACTTCCGCCGTCACAAGCCGTTCTGGCAACAAAGCGACGCCCAATCCCTCAAGCACCATCGGAAGACACGCCGACAAGGCGCTGGAATGCACGATCTTTTCTCTTGGCAGACTACGCTCCGTCGCAAGTTGGTGAAGAGCCGCGCACGCCTGCGTATGCTTGGCATGCGTCAAAATCGTCAGATCAAAAAGCTCAGAAAGCGTCAGGCTCCCCTGGACCTGCTGGAACAGATCTGAATTTGCCACCCAGCAATAGTTCTCCTGCCCCAATGCGTCGCTTGCGAAAGTCTTTGATTTGAATGGTCCCGTCTGGAGCGCCAGATCAAGTTGACCTTCCATCAATCGTGCGTCAATCGCAGTCGAAAGATCGACCTCCAGCTGAACGCGTAACTTGGGGTAAGCGTCCCGCATCAATCGCAAAAATCCCTGCAGCCAGGTGCAGGCCACAAGTTCCGTGACACCCAGCCTCAGGGTTTCTTCGATTAACTCCTGACGACCGGCTTCTTCGATAAGCGCTTCTCCAGCCCAAAGAACCTCGCGCGTCTTCTTGAGCAACTTCTCCCCATCGACCGTTAACCGCACCGGACCGGAATCCCGGATCAACAAGATGACGTTCAGAGCGCTTTCAAGCGCAGATATCCGGGCTGAAATGTTGGGTTGTGTGGTCCCAAGCGCCGATGCCGCTGCGCGAAAGGTGCCTGTATCAACGACAAAGACAAAAGCTTCCAATTGCTTGAAGGTTATCTGGCTTTTTATCACACGCAGCTCTTCGATCAAAAAGGGTGATCGCAATCGTATTCATTCAAGCAAGGCATGCAAGGTGTTTGAGCGGCGTCCGCGCAGGCAAAATCTGCCTGTTAACGCTTTACGCCGCGCCTACGCCACCACTCAACCAAAATTACTGGGACGTGAGTCAGACGCCCAATCCTGCGATGGTTTTCGTTCAGTTATTGAACAGGAAGTGCAAAACGTCCCCATCTTTGACGGTATAACCTTTTCCTTCTGCGCGCATCTTGCCCGCCTCTTTGGCGGCTTGTTCCCCACCAAGGGCGACGTAATCGTCATAGGCAATCGTCTCTGCGCGGATGAACCCTTTTTCAAAGTCGCCGTGGATTACGCGTGCAGCTTGTGGCGCCATGGTGCCTTGTTTGATGGTCCAGGCGCGGGCCTCTTTCGGCCCTGCGGTGAAGTAAGTTTCGAGATGCAACAGCTCGTACCCGGCGCGGATCAACCGGTCGAGGCCAGCTTCTTTCAGCCCCATTTCCTCAAGGAACATCTCCGCCTCGTCGTCCTCAAGCTGGCTGATTTCCTCTTCGATGCGGGCCGAGATAATGACGTGGCTGTTCCCCTGTTCAGCCGCCATTTTCGCAACTGCGGCAGAGTGTTCATTTCCATCCGCCGCCTGATCCTCTGCCACGTTACAGACGTACAGAACGGGCTTGGTGGTAAGCAATTGCAGCATGTTCCAGGCTTTTTCATCCTCTGCATCGACGTCAACCAGACGTGCAGGCTTGCCCTCTTCCAACATCTCTTTCGCGGCTTCCATCAGGCGCTGCTGCTGCACCGCTTCCTTGTCGCCGCCGCGCACCTTTCGCACGATGTTCTGCAATCGCTTCTCGATGCTTTCGAGGTCAGCGAGCATCAGTTCAGTTTCGATCGTGTCCGCATCCGCGACCGGGTCGACGCGACCCTCTACATGCGTGATGTCACCGTCCTCAAAACAGCGTAACACGTGGGCAATCGCATCCACTTCCCGGATATTGGCAAGAAACTGGTTCCCGAGGCCTTCGCCCTGTGACGCGCCCTTCACGAGACCCGCAATGTCGACAAAAGTCATGCGCGCCGGAATGACCTGTGCACTGCCTGCAATCTCCGCAAGCTTGTCCAGCCTCGAATCCGGCACCCCTACCTCGCCCACATTTGGCTCAATGGTGCAGAACGGGAAATTCGCCGCCTGTGCAGCAGCTGTCTTGGTCAACGCATTGAACAACGTGGATTTTCCCACATTCGGCAGGCCGACGATACCCATTCGAAAACCCATGACAGCGCTCCTATTGCTTTGACGACGCCGCCTCCCCTAGCGACTGTTGCAGTGTCGTGCAAGCGCGAGGCCCGCTCGTAAGGGCGGGATGAGCAGCCCCTGCCCCATTGAACTTGCCGCGCCCTTCTGCCAAAGACCCGCAAAACCGAAGAGGAGCACGCCCATGTCCCGCATCGATGCAAAATTTCAGGAACTCCGCGGCGCGGGTCGCAAGGCGTTTGTCTCTTACGTTATGGCAGGCGATCCGAACTATGACACCGCCTTGGAGCTCATCAAGGGATTGCCCGGCGCGGGTGTGGACATCATCGAACTGGGTATGCCCTTTACCGATCCGATGGCCGACGGCCCGACCATCCAATTGGCGGGTCAACGCGCTCTCGAAGCGGGCATGACACTTGAACGCACACTACAAACGGCGCGTGACTTTCGCAAAGATGACGACACAACGCCCATCGTCTTGATGGGTTATTACAACCCGATCTTTTCGCGCGGTGTTGATAGGTTCCTCAAGGATGCCAAAGAGGCCGGAATTGACGGGCTGATCGTCGTGGACCTACCGCCGGAAGAGGATGAAGAACTTTGCATTCCGGCTCAAGCTGCCGGGTTGAACTTCATCCGCCTTGCGACCCCAACCACAGATGACAAGCGCCTGCCGCGCGTCCTGCAAAACACATCTGGGTTTGTCTATTATGTGTCGATCACCGGTATCACCGGGGCTGCCGAAGCCCAAGCCGGTGACGTTGGCCCAGAGGTTGCCCGGATCAAATCCGCAACCGACCTGCCTGTCATTGTCGGCTTTGGGATCAAAACTCCGGAGCACTCCGCGAATATCGCACGTGTCGCCGACGGCGCTGTTGTCGGCTCGGCAATCGTGGAACGTGTTGGCAGTGGCGACAGCCCTACCGACGTGCTTGCTTTTGTGAAGACTCTGGCAGACGGCGCACATTCGGTCTGACGCGGCAGGCAGTTTCCTAAAACCCGCCCCTACGTCCGGCGCCGCAGCATGTGGGTTCCTTGGTATGTGGCCACCACTTCGTCCTTCTGGTTGAGCACCTCAGCCGCCAGATCAACAAACCCCCGATCCGGCTTTGAGCGAGATGCGGTCTGCCGGACTACGACCGCTTGGACGCGCAACGTATCTCCGGGATAGACTGGCGCTTTCCATCGGATTTCATCCATACCCGGCGAACCGATCGATGACTGCGACCAGTCCCGTGCTGCCAGCACAAGATTGAACGCCACCAAAATGGTGTGAAATCCGCTCGCGATGATCCCACCATAGGGAGACGCGCGCGCGGCCTCATCATCCAAATGAAAGGGCTGCGGGTCCCAATCCCCGGCAAAGGCAAGAATCTCCTCGCGGCTCAGCGTACGTGTCCCCGTTTCAAGTGTTGTGCCAACTGGCAGGTCTTCAAAGAACATCACATCACCTGTTGTCGTCCATGACTTTGCGCAACTCTGTCAGAGCCGGGCGCACCGCCAGCAATTTGTCCAGATCAAGTTGTGAGAGCAGATCCATAAATCCTGGCATCAAGTCCCGGATCACTTGATCTCGCAGCGCACGCCCGGTCTCTGTGATCCAAACCGTTTTGGATCGCCCATCCTTCGGGTTTGGGCGCATCTCGATCAGGCCACGTGCTTCCAACCCCTTCAAAGTGTGGGTCAAAGAGGTCTTGGGCACCTGAAACGCCTGCGCCATCTTCAACGGGGTGGAGCCATTGCCAACACGGATCAAGTGATTGAGCACCGTGAAATGCGGCTCGATCAAGCCATCAGGAAGCCGCGCCTCCAGTCGGGCGCGGCTCAGCTGGTTGATGATCCCAATCTCTGTGAACAGCTCAAAGACGGGTGTCGGGTCGTGCTCAGGCATTCACTACTTTGCTTGTCAAAGGCCACCTAGGGCTTTGCGGAACCGGATCGGCATAACCCAGTCGCCCCAACATTTGCACGACATGACCGCCGGGGGCCAGCATCTCGTGCGCAGTATCATAGAGCTGAGCCATTTCTTGAAATTCCTGCAATGCCTGAGACATCGGTTGCACGCCTAATCCGATAGCTGTGCTTGCCAGGTTCAGTCGCACCCAGTCACGCCCCGCCATGATCTGCTCGGCGCGGGAGTTTCCGCGCGTCGTCAGCCACACATAGGCCATTCCAGTACGCGCCGTGTCCCGCACCATATCAAGCCCTGTCTGATAACTGAAACTGTCTGGACTGATCGACCCTTCACGAGAGAATTGTCCGGCAAGGCGCAGCGTTTCAAAGAACGGCCCCGTGAAATCCAGCCCGTCGGGGTTCGCATCGACTTCCTTATGTCCGATGCGAAACAGATCCACGCTTTCGCGATACGTGTGTGGCGTTTCGAACTCGACCTCGAAAGCGCTCGCCGTAAGGTCGCGGATCGCGTCCACCCGAGCCGTATCATTGGTACTTGCCACGCCACTGCCCCTCTGAACCGAAGATTCCAAAGCCGCCAATACATCATCCACAACGGGTTGGTTCATATCGTACGGCTCTTTCAAGGAACGACGGTTCAGGACCTGCGCAAACAGATCTGGCTCTGCCAAAGCACCACCTTGCTGAAACCGCGCAACTGCCACGCGGCGCTGGTCGAGCGCCGTGGCATCCTCGCCATCCGGGAACAGATCCAGACTGACATCATATCCGTCTTGTGCGGCTGCCAGCACCATAAGTTCCAGAAAACACCCCAATCCGACAACGATCTGTCGGCTGAACGGGTCGGTATGTGGAAGCAACCGATCGGTGTCCACCAACAGCGTCACCTCCCCATCATGACGCAAATCAACCAGCCAAGGCTGCCGGTTGTGAGGGTTGGGCGCGAGAATAGCATAGCTCAGGGCGCGCATACGCGGATCGTCATATTGCCCCGCCTGCTCCCATGGTAGCAACGCCGTTTGCGGCGTACGGGTCACTGCGTAGGCGCCCGCGCCACCTGCGGCCAAAATGCTGCCGCCGCCAATCAGTGCCAAAGTCTTGCGTCGTGTCAGTGCCATAATCAAATCTCCATATAGTACGATATCGAACAATATAGTGCGATATCGTATCATTCAAGATGAAAAGACGCATTGCTGCGAATTGTTGGAATTGGTAACAAAACCTAACCAATAATTCCGAAGGACCGGACCATGGCTGTCATCACCTGTATCGAAGATCTCAAACGCATCTACGAACGCCGTGTGCCCCGCATGTTCTTCGACTACGCCGAAAGCGGCAGTTGGACAGAACAGACCTTCCGTGAAAACACGACTGATTTCGAAAAAATCCGCCTGCGTCAGCGGGTTGCGGTGGATATGACCGGACGCAGCACCGCCACTCAGATGATTGGTCAAGACGTGGCTATGCCTGTTGCACTCGCCCCTGTTGGCCTCACCGGCATGCAACACGCGGATGGAGAGATCAAAGCCGCCCGCGCTGCTGAGGCCTTCGGTGTGCCTTTCACCCTGTCCACAATGTCGATCAACTCTATCGAAGAGGTGGCAGAAGCCACAAGCAAACCCTTCTGGTTCCAGCTATATACGATGAAAGACACGGACTTCACGGCGAACCTGATTCAGCGCGCCAAGGATGCCAAGTGTTCGGCCTTGGTCATTACGCTCGATCTGCAGATCCTTGGTCAGCGGCACAAGGATTTGAAAAATGGCCTGTCCGCGCCGCCAAAACTGACACCAAAAACGCTCGCGAACCTTGCGACCAAATGGGGTTGGGGGCTGGAAATGCTCTCGGCCAAGCGGCGCAACTTCGGCAATATCGTCGGGCATGTTCAGGGGGTGACAGACACCTCGCAACTTGGCGCATGGACAGCCGAACAGTTCGATCCGAGCCTTGACTGGGGCAAGGTCGAAAAGCTGATGGACCAATGGGGCGGCAAGGTCATCCTGAAGGGTATTCTGGATGCCGAGGACGCGAAACAAGCAGCCAAACTGGGCGCCGATGCGATCATCGTGTCCAACCATGGTGGCCGCCAATTGGACGGTGCCCTGTCCTCTATCCGCATGCTGCGTCCGATCATGGATGCGGTGGGCAGTGACATCGAAGTGCACATGGATGGCGGAATCCGCTCCGGTCAGGACGTGCTGAAAGCAATGGCAATGGGCGCCAAAGGCACCTATATCGGGCGGTCTTTCATCTATGGTCTTGGCGCGATGGGCCAAAAAGGTGTCGCGAATGCCCTTGAGGTCATCCACAAGGAACTCGATACATCAATGGCGCTGTGCGGAGAGACGCAAGTCGGCGATCTCGGACCTCACAACTTGCTGATACCAGACGATTTTGAAGGACGCTGGCAAAACTAGCACCGAGAAACGTCTGAGGATTCAAACCCGTTGCCTTTGAAGAAGACTGGCACCCTCTGTTAACGCAAGTGCGGTAAGACGCCCGCATGCTTGTGTTGTCAGATGCAAATCTTGTGTATCTTGCGGTGCCCAAAACTGGGTCCACAGCTATTGAGGCCGCGCTAAAGAAACACGCCGACGTAACCTTTACGAAATCGCGCAAGCACATCACAGCGCGTCGATACCGCGGGGAAATCGCACCATTTCTCAAGCGCCAATTCGGCTTGCGACATCTGGAGACCTGCGCGGTTATGCGCGATCCCATCGACCAGTTGCGCAGTTGGTACAAGTACCGGGCACGCGACAAGGCACCTGACGCTGCGGTCAGCACAAAAGCCATGAGTTTTGACGAATTTGTGCGCGCCACGCTGGCATCTGATCCGCCACCTGTTGCACGGGTTGGTTCTCAGTTCCGATTTCTGACCAACCGGCGCGGGCACCTGATCGTGCACCACTTGTTCCGCTATGAAACACTTGGCTTGTTCACAGACTTTCTGTCAGCACGGCTGCAAGACGTCATCCAGGTTCCCCGCAAAAACGTCTCTCCTGCCCGCGCTGCTTACCTCAGCGCAGAGACGGAGGCCGCCTTGCGTATAGCGCGCGCTGACGATTTCGCGCTGTATGCGAAACTGGTTGAGAATGACGGTTATGTTGGGGACGCATTGGCCCTGACCTGACGCGCCAAAGCCGGAATGGCAAAAACGCCCACAGCGACCAACATCGCGGCAATCAAGCAAAACGACGCACGCAGACCGAACACCTGTGCGACAGCCCCCATCACCGGCGGGCCCAAGAAGAATGCAGCATACCCAAGCGCCGTTGCCCGCGTGATTGCAATCAAGCGAAATTCGTCCGGCACGCTGCGTCCAACCAACCCCAGAGCGAGCGGCACGACGACGGAAATCCCAAGCCCAGCCAGCGCGAACCCGCCGTAAGCCAAAGACATCTCCGGGGCGATCCCCGCCAACGCCAACCCCACCGCTGCGATGAAACAAGCCAATGTCATCAGCCACAAGTCAGAAAACCGCGACAGTACGACGTGGCCAAACAATCGCCCGATCCCCATCATCAAACCAAACAGTGCTGGCCCCCATGCGCCTTCGCCGGGCGCCCCGCCAAGTGTGCGTTCCAAATGCAGGGCGGACCAACCCTCGGTCGCGGCCTCGGCCAAAAAGGCCGACAATACGATGCCGCCTCCGATCCAGACCAAAGCACCAGGAAGCGTCCCTGCCGTAGCGCCGGTGTCCGGTTCCTGCGGAGCTTCACTGGGTCGGGCCGACCACATGAACACACACAATCCAACCACGACGACGGCAAACCCGATCAGCACTTCGAAAGCAGACCACGCATTGCCACGTAAGGTTCCAGCCACAACTGCGCCGCCCGCGAAGGCAAAGGAATAGAGCCCGTGGTTCAGATTCATGAGCGGACGATCTGTGCGAGCCTCAGCTTCAGAAATCTCGGCATTCGCCAGCACATCTGCCACGCCCGAGCCGGCTGCTGCCAGAAACATCGCAGCGACAAACATCGCCATCGAATTCGCGCCACCTCCCCCTGCAAAGCCAAACCCAATGCAAAGTGAGCCGATCACAATCGCCCAACGCCCAAAGACGCGAAACGCCAATGGTGCCAACCACATGGCGCAAAGCGCACCCACGCTGACCAACAACATCAACGCACCGTAAACGCCATCGGACGCTTCGATCTGCGCCTTGACCTCGGGCACCAGTGCCGAAAAACTGCCCCAGCCCAAACCGACCACCACAAAGGCGGCCAAAGGTCGGCGCGACACAGCAAGATCGGTGAAAATCGACATGGGCAAATCGGTGACACGCCCTGCCCCGCGTCACAAGCGAAATTAGGGCTTTTCAGAACCGGAATTCCGCTCTATACGCGCGGCTTCATGTGGTGCGACAGCCTTGGAGGCGTGCCACGACTTACAATTTGGAGAATACGACTATGGCTGGTGAGATTCCTGATCTCGAAGCCCAGGTCCGGACGGGGACAGGCAAGGGCGCCGCTCGTCAAGCCCGTCGCGACG
>CAZDXI010000092.1:0-10311 GCA_964509095.1 uncultured Rhodobacterales bacterium | reverse complement strand
GATCAGAGAGATATATTCCCCTTGGCCATCTGCCAATGCACCATGATCGGTGGGATAAACAACAGCATCCAGCCAAACTCGAAATAGACGAACAGCATCGCCGGCACCCACAACACCGCGAACACAAGGCCCACAATCCCGGCCAGCCGCAACGCTGGCATCTGCGGCATCACGCGCAGCAACGCCAGATGGAACAGCTTGCCCCCGTCAAGCGGTTGTACAGGCACAAGGTTCAGCACGAACAACACAAGGTTGATCCACGCAAAGGTCTGCAAGTAGCCATACGCCACGTACCATTTGTAGAGCCCGTCCAATTGCTCCGGGGTCAGGTTTTCAATGCCGCTGACGCTTTCCAGAACGTACCACGCCGCCAGCGAAGAAATCGCCCATAGCGCAAGGTTCACAATCGGCCCCATCGCCACGATCAGCTCGGATTCGCGCGCGCCCCGGCTTGCTGTCTGGCAATAGCCGCCGCCGCCATAGATCACGACTTTGTGGACGGGTACGCCTTGCACGCGGGCCCCCCACGCATGGCCGAACTCGTGCAGGAAAATCGCCAGAACGACCATCGCGAACATGATCAAGCCCTGCATCAGTGCTTCGCTGCTGGTCGCGCCAAAGCCGACAAACAACAGGGCAAGGAAGATGATTGATCCGCCAACCTCAACTGGAACCCCGAAGGGACCGCGAAACGTAAAGATCGGGGTTTCGTTGCCGAACATATGCTCTTGCCTCTGGCTCTTGTTGTTAGTCTTGTAGGGGGTATCGACAGGGAACGCAGCAAAACTATGACAAATATCGTGATTTTGACGGGCGCGGGCATTTCTGCCGAAAGCGGGCTGGGGACGTTCCGCGACGAAGGCGGGCTTTGGGCGCAGCACCGGATCGAAGACGTCGCAACACCCGAAGGGTTTGCCAAGAACCCCGCGCTTGTGGTGGATTTCTACAATCAGCGGCGCGCGCAGGCGGCTGAAGCCACGGCCAATGCGGCCCATACCGCGCTGGCCCGGTTGGAGGCTGAACATACCGGTGATGTCTTCGTCGTCACCCAAAACGTCGATGGCCTGCACGAACAGGCCGGGTCACAGCAGGTCCTCCATATGCACGGGCAGTTGGACAGTGCCCTTTGCGGAGCATGCGAACACCGTTGGCGCGCGCCGCTTGCGATGACACCGGGGGAGGCATGCCCCAAATGCGCGGCCCCTGCGGCCCGTCCCGACATCGTTTGGTTCGGGGAAATCCCCTATGGGATGGAGCGTATCGACGCCAAACTGTCCCAAGCAGATGTGTTTGTGTCGATTGGCACGTCCGGCAATGTCTATCCGGCGGCCGGGTTCGTTCAGGCCGCGCGCGGGCTTGGGTTGCACACGGTAGAACTCAACATGGAGCCAAGCGAGGGCGCGTCTCTGTTTGCGGAAAAGCATTTTGGTCCCGCAACTGAGGTTGTTCCAGCTTGGGTGGAGACGGTTCTGACCCGCTAACCAACGCAAAACGCCCGGCGGATTAGCACCGGGCGCCTGACCAGAGAGCTTGTAGGGTCAATTACTGTGCGAATGATCCCCATGCCCGCCATGGGCATCCTTGCGATCATTATCGACCGGGATCGCGACTTCGACGTCTCCGGCCTTCTCAAAGGTCAGCGTGACAGTCACCTCTGCGCCTTGCTCGAACGGAGCCTCCAGCCCCATGAACATCACATGATCGCCGCCGCGTTTCAGCGCGTGCATCTCACCTGCGGGGATTTCGATCCCGCCTTCGATCTCGCGCATTTTCATCACGCCGTTGGCGTCTTCGATATGGGTGTGCAGTTCCACGCGGGGTGCGGCCTCTGAACGGGCCGCGATCAGGCGATCATCCTCGTTGCCGTGGTTCATGATCATGAAAAACGCAGCGCCCGACTTTGCTCCACTTCGGGCATAAGGGTCTTTGATCATGATTTGCATATCCCCAGCCAATGCGGGCAGGGCGGTCAGGGCCATCGCGGCACCAAGAAGAGTTGATTTCAGGGACATCACGGTCCTCCATCCATTTGAATTTGTGTCTGGTATTGGGGTCAGATCACAGGATGGGCGGTCCTCTGGCAGAGCCACTTCGGGCCAAGGCTCCGGAATTCTGGTGCACGGAAAAATCCAGCCACGCAGGCTCAAAGCTGACCAGATGTGCCAGTGTAGGCGCGGGCTGCACCTCAAGTCCCAACAGCGCTTGCGCGCAATCCGCGCACAGTTCGGGCGCTGTTGTGGGGTGTCCTTCGGAGTCCACATGGATCACGATGGCACCATGCCCGGTACACAGGATCACTTGCCGCTCCGATGGGGCGTGCGCGCGTGCAAACGCTGTGCCCTGACCTGCAACGATCAGCAGCACACTCAGGCAAATTGCAAAGAAACCGCGCGCTATGTTCATGTACCCGAGGTAGGCACGTCGCTGCGCTCAGGCAACGCGCAAAAAGCCGCAGGCCCCGCACATCTCTGTGCGAGGCCTGTCAAAAACTCAATCAATTCAGGACTTAGGCGTCTGCCTGCGCCTTGATGATCTGCTTTTTCACTTTCAGCGCGTTTGCGCTCAGTTCTGCGTCTTTGGCTTTCATCAGGAAGGCGTCCAGCCCACCACGATGATCCACGGACCGCAGTGCGTGTGCAGAAATCCGCATCTTCACGCCGCGACCCAGAGTTTCGGACTGCAGAGTCACGTCATTCAGGTTGGGCAGGAAGCGGCGCTTCGTCTTGTTGTTGGCGTGGCTGACATTGTTGCCAGACATGGGGCCTTTTCCGGTCAGTTCGCAAACGCGCGACATCTGTCTATCCTCATCATCTCTGGGCGAAGATCGGACTTCGCCAACATCAAAGGGCGCTGGCAATGCCGCGCGCCCCGGGAATCTCGTCTGCTGGTCTCTAAGCAGGACGGCCCCGCCCGTCAAGGGGCTTCTGGCCTTTCAACCCTTGGGTTTCAGCTGGTCCAGCACATGCGCCGCCGCTGCCGTCGGGGTCATCTGGCTTTGCGCCACTTTTGCGCCCATCTCATCCAGCAATTCGCGCCCTTCAGCCGTCTCCAGCGGGGCAAGCAATCCCTGCCGCACATCCTCGGCCAGCCAATAGCGTGCTTGGGTGGCGCGCGCGTGATCCCAATGACCTTTCACCCGGCGCCAATCGCTCAGGGTTTGCATCGCGTCCCATGCGTCCTGCAACCCAGCTTCTTCCAGTGCAGACACCATGCGCGCCTGCGGAAATTCGTCCGGGTCCTGAGGCCGCTTCCGCATCAAGCGCAAGGCACCCGCGTAATCCGCACAGGTGCGTGTCGCGGCGGGTTTCAGGTCCCCATCCGCCTTGTTGATCAGGATGATGTCCGCCATCTCCATGATCCCGCGCTTGACGCCCTGCAATTCGTCCCCGCCCGCTGGAGCCAGCAAAAGTACAAATAAATCAGACAGTTGCGCCGCAACCGTTTCGGATTGCCCGACGCCGACAGTCTCAATCAGCACCACGTCGAATCCGGCCGCCTCGCATAAGGTGACCGCCTCTCGTGTGCGCCGCCCGACACCGCCCAGATGTGTCTGACTAGGGGAAGGACGGATGAACGCCTTGGGATCGCGCGAAAGACGGTCCATACGCGTCTTGTCCCCAAGGATCGAACCACCCGTGCGCGCGGAACTGGGATCAATGGCAAGCACTGCAACCTTCAGCCCTTGGCCGGTCAGCAACATCCCAAAGCTTTCGATAAAGGTGGATTTGCCCACCCCCGGCGTCCCGGACAGCGCGATGCGCACCGCCTCGCGGTCTTTTGGCAGCGCCTCCAGCAAATCTGCCGCCTGTGCGCGGTGATCTGCGCGCGCGCTTTCCACCAGCGTAATCGCGCGGGCCAAGGCGCGGCGTTCACCTGCCACAAGCCGGGTTTTGAGGTCATCCAGATCCATGCACCGCGTGATGGCGAAATGGACCTCCCTTGTCCAGACCCGCCGCGTGCCTGTATCCACGGCGACATGGCCGATGCTTTGCCCATCTCTGACATTCTGGACGACATCGCCTCGGCCTTGTCCTCTCATGGGCGCGCGGTGGTGCAGGCACCGCCCGGCGCGGGCAAGACGACGATGGTGCCGCTGCACCTGCTGCCCCACGTGTCGGGCAAGATCATCATGCTGGAACCCCGCCGGCTTGCTGCCCGTCATGCCGCCGAGCGCATCGCGTCCTTGCATGGCTCACCCGTGGGGGAGGTCGTCGGCTATCGCATGCGCGGGGCCTCAAAAGCGTCACCCGAGACCCGGATCGAAGTTGTGACCGAAGGCATCCTGACCCGCATGCTGCAATCAGACCCGGACTTGCCCGGCGTGTCTTTGGTGATCTTTGACGAATTCCACGAACGCTCCCTGACCGCTGATCTGGGTCTGGCTTTGTGTCTGGAGGTCTGCTCTGCCTTGCGCGACGACCTGCAGCTTCTGGTCATGTCCGCGACGCTGGACGCCGCCCCAGTCGCAGAATTGCTCGACGCGCCGATCCTGACCTCCGAAGGACGTAGCTTTCCGGTGGATGTGCGCCATCTGCCCAAGCCCTTACCCGTGGGACGGTGGGAGCCGCATTTGCACGATTTGCTGGCTCGCGCGATCTCCGAAACCGACGGTGGCGTGCTTACCTTCTTGCCCGGAGAGCCCGAAATCCGCCGCGCCATGTCGGCGCTGCAGGGGCGCTTGCCCAGCGATTGTGTGCTTTTGCCGCTTTATGGTGCGCTGCCGTTCGATCAGCAACGCCGCGCGACCCAACCCTTGGCCACGGGACGCAAAGTCGTGCTGGCGACGGCCATTGCGGAAACCTCCCTGACGCTGCCCGATATCTCGGTTGTCGTTGATGCCGGACGCGCGCGGCGGGCGCGGTTTGATCCCGGCTCCGGTATGTCGCGGCTGATCACCGAACGAGCGTCGCGCGCGGAAATCACCCAGCGCACAGGCCGAGCCGGTCGCGTTGGACCGGGCACCAGTTATCGGCTCTGGACCAAGGGCGAAGAAGGCGCTTTGCCCGCCTTCGCCCCGGCAGAGATTGAAACCGCTGACCTCGCACCGCTGGCCTTGGAACTGGCAAATTGGGGCGCGGCGCCAGCCGATCTGGCCTTCCTGACCCAGCCCAACGCGGGCGCCTATGCAGAAGCGCAATCCCTGTTGCAGATGCTTGGCGCTTTGGACACGGGTCGCAGGATCACCGATCACGGTAAGGCGCTCGCCGCACTCCCGCTCCATCCGCGCCTTGGGCACATGCTGACCCGCGCCGGTCCGCAGGGCGCTGATCTGGCCGCGTTGATGTCCGAACGGGACCCCATGCGCGAGGCAGGCAGTGACCTTGGTGCGCGTCTGAACGCGATCCGGGGTCATGGCAAATCGCCCGCATTCTCTGCGATCCGGGCTGAGGCTAAACGCTTGTCCAAGTTGGCACCTGACCGTGCAACCGACCCTCTGGATGCCGGAGAACTGGCCGCCTTGGCCTATCCCGACCGTGTTGGCTTGCGCCGCAAAGGGGACGCACCGCGTTATCTCTTGTCCGGGGGGAAGGGCGCGCATCTGGCGGATGGCGATGGTCTGTCCAATCTGCGCTTGCTCGTCGCCACCGATCTGGACGGAGACAGCCGCGACGCCCGCATCCGGCAAGCAGCCCCAATATCTGAAAGTGGGTTGCGCGCGCTGTTCGGGGATCAGATCGCGTGGCAGCAGGTCTGTGAATGGTCGCGCCGCGAGGGCCGCGTCGTCGCGCGGGAACAGGAACGGTTCGGCGCCATCGCCCTGCAAGATCGCATCTGGAAAGACGCCGACGATTCAGCAATCGCTGAGGCATTCCTCGACGGGGTGCGTCAGTTGGGTATTACCTTTTCTGCTGCAGCGGAGCGGTTCCGCGCGCGGGTTGCTTTGGCGCGTCGCGCCGGGGAAGACCTGCCGGATATGGACGATGTGGCTTTGATGGCGGGGCTGGAAGACTGGCTCTTGCCCCATGTGCAGGGCTTGCGCAGCAAGGGGGATTGGAAGACGTTCGATCTATTGCCCGCGCTGCAAGCTATGCTCGACTGGCCGCAGACAGAGGCTTTGAACAGGCTTGTGCCGGGTAAGTTCGAAACCCCGTTGGGGCGGCAGATCGCGGTGGATTACAGCGGTGATGCACCGGAGATTTCAACACGCTTGCAAGAGATGTTTGGCGTGACACAGCACCCTTCCGTTGCAGGCCAACCCTTGCGCGTCACATTGTTGTCCCCAGCCGGGCGACCGGTGCAGACGACGATGGATTTGCCGGGATTCTGGGCCACGTCCTATGCCGATGTGCGTAAGGATATGCGCGGGCGCTACCCCAAGCACCCTTGGCCAGAGGACCCCACACAAGCCGATCCGACCTTGCGGGCAAAGCGTCGGAAGTCGTCCTGACTGGATTTGAAAACCTTACCCACGGGTAAGATTCTGAAAAGGTTAACAAAATCGTTAACGCATCATGTGGGGAGGTGCATCTCTCCGGACATCAAAATGTAGCCCTCACCGCTGACTTTCACCCCTGTGATGGAGTCTCTCGGTCCCAGCAGCTCAACTTGCGCCTGACCGGGTCGACCCAACCCTGCGCCTTGATTGGCGGTGAAGTGGGGCGTTTCCAGTAAGCCGCGCGACCAAAGATACGCCGCCATCGCGCCAGTTGCGGAGCCTGTAAACGGGTCCTCCGCAGGGCTTGGCGGTGCCATCAACAGGCGCGACGTGGTTTCCGAGCCATCGAAATGCACAAGGAACGGTTCCATCATATCCGTTCCCGGCGCTCCGATCTGGTCGAAATAGTCCTGCAACCTGTCGAGGTTCAGTTCCGCGCGGTTCAACGCGTCACGGCTTGTCAAAAGCGTGATGCAAAACGGCAAACCGGTGGAGACGATCTGTGGCGGGTGCGCGATATCGCTCGGCTCCAGCCCATAGATCGGGGCGACGATCTCTGCCGGGACATCTGCGCCAAACTCTGGTGCGATCTGCTGCATTGTCACGCGTGTGCCTTCGACCGTGACAGGGACCAGCCCAGCGCCCGTTTCCAGTGTCAAAGCCCCATCCGCGATCAGGCCGCGATGGCGCATGGCGGCGACCGTGGCCAGTGTCGGGTGTCCCGCAAAGGGGATTTCGCGGCTGGCCAGAAAGTAGCGCACCCGCACATCAGCGATGTCCGAAGGACCGGTGAAGGTGCATTCCACAAGGGAGGTTTCCTTCACCACGTTCATGCAGGTTTCATCATCCAGATGCGCCGCATCGTGCAGCACCGCGCACCCGTTCCCGCCAAATGGTGCAGCGGAGAACGCATCCACCCAATCGAATTGGACCATTATATCTGTTCCCTTTCCTTAAATGCGCGCGATCATTGCCCCGCAGCAAACTGTTTTGCCGCGCCGGGATCTTTGCGCAACGTCTCGAATTGAGTTTCGAAGTCAGCAAGGTCCAGACCGAAACTGTCCCGGAACGCCGATTCCCAGCTTTTGCCCGACCCGATCAGACGCCAATAGCGAAACATCGCCTCTTCGCCCACGCGTTCGGTCAACAGAAAGACAGCGTAAAGCGATGTGGCATAGTCCTCTGTTGTTCTCACTTTTTGTGGATCGCGCATCTGCCGCAAGGTCGTTGTTCCTGCTTCATCACGAGTGCTGGGCGGGAAGATGATTACATGATTGATTTTACGCAAGAAATTCTCGTAGCGGCGGCTGATAAATTCCGCCCCACCTTCGGCCAGCCATCCCGGGCCAAGTGGTACGCGAGACCCTTTGGGGCGATAAGGATTACTGCGCCAGCCAGCGAGTTCGGACTGCACCAGATGGGTGAACTCGTGCACCAGAACGGCCTGCGTGACCTTGCGTTTCCAACCTTCGATAAACTTCGCATCCCGCCCCATCCAGGGGGCGCAAATATACATGCGATCCGGATAGGCCAGCCCGGCAATCCGTTCATCGCTGCACCGCGTGCGCGCCAGTGTTTCCACCCCGCGCAGCCGCAGCGGAAGATCATCGCTCATGCCATAGATCTTTTGGGCAATCGACTTTGGGGTCTTGCCCAGAACCATGCCGATCTGTCCGGCGATTTCGATGTCATAGACACTGCGAAAGAACCCCTCGATTTCGTCGATCACAGGCGTGATGAGGAAACGGGGGTCATCCGCTTCAAAGGCGAGGATTGGCCCAAGCCGACTGGGCATGAAGCGGCGCAACTCAGGCTTATGCTGTCCAATCTCGCGGCACCAATGGATGGCAGAGGCCGTGTTTAACTTGGGCAGGAGCGTTATGCGTTCGGAGTCTGGGAGTGTTTTTGCAAGCTCTGACCAGGCGGCACGGGTTTGTCGGCCCATCAACCCGTCGACCGGCCCGGGATCATATCCGGCGGCTGTCAGCTGGTTCTGAACACATTCCACATATGGGTTGCGGGCGTCGGCGGCCCCCGCCCACGCCCATATCAAAATTGCGGCGAGGACGGCCGCGTGTGGCAGCCTCAATGCACGTTGACGGGGCTGTAGTCGTGCTGGCGCGCAAGTACGAAGGCCAGCTTGCGGTCCGCGACAAGGGCGCGCTGCTGGCCGTCTTCGTCGTGCACGGCATAAAGCTGTTCTGCGCCTTCGACCTGCGTTTGCACTTCATCAGGCAAGTCAGCCACAGCCACAGGTTTCACGTACACAATGCGGCCCGCCTCGGTTCCAAAGTCATATGGTGTCTGCATGATCCTTACCCTTTCTTGCCCTTCTTGATTTCGATGGTCTGTACGACGCTTTCCGGTTTGGCCCGGCTGAGGTCCACGTGCAAAAGCCCGTTTTCCAGCTCTGCCTGTCCCACATCCACGCCATCGGCGAGCACGAAGCTGCGCTGAAACTGGCGCGCGGCGATGCCGCGATGCAGGAAGACACGGTCGTCCTCGGTATCTGTCTGGCGGCCGCGAATGACCAGTTGACGGTCCTCCACAGTGATCGACAGGTCCTCTTCCGCAAAACCGGCCACAGCCAGCGTGATGCGATAGGAAAAATCCGATGTTTGTTCGATATTGAACGGAGGGTAGCCTTCCGCGGTTTTGGCGGTGCGCTCCAAGAGCCGTTCAAGTTGCTCAAAACCCAACATATGCGGGTAAGAAGCCAGCGTAAGTTTCGTCATGCGACACGTCCTTAAAGTCAAAGCGACAGTCCGATTGCAGGTCCCGTTTCGGCAACCCGCTGAAAAGAATATGGGGATTAAGCATGGTGCAGACAAGGGCTAGTCCGAACGACGTTAACGCAGTATATTACACCTAACAGTTGTCCATATTGTCAGGGGTTTGACCCAAAAGATGAACGCGCCGACCGATCTTGCGATGAAAACCGAAGATGTGCTGCGGCTGGAACTTGAGGTTTTTCGCAGCGAACACCGCGATCTGGACGAAGCGATCCGCGCCCTGCAACAGACCGGGACGTTCGATCAGCTGACCTTGCAACGGCTGAAGAAGAAAAAGCTGCAGTTGAAGGACAAGATTGCGCTGATCGAGGATCGTTTGACGCCGGACATCATTGCCTGAGCGTTAAGCCAGCCGCTGCGGGGACAGATCGTCAGGGTCCAATCCACTGTCCAGAATGTAGTCGGGAATAGACTGCCCTTGGATCAAACACGCGGACAGTTCGGACAATGCGGGGCATGTCTGGATGCCATAGCCGCCCTGACCCGCGAGCCAGAAAAACCCGTCAACACGCGATGAAAACCCGGCGACGGGGCATTTGTCCGGAACAAAACTCCGCAATCCGGCCCAAGAACTCGCAATCCGTTGAACGGACAGATCAAAGGCGGTCTCAATCCGATCCACGCAGATGGCGATATCCAGTTCTTCGGGTTGGGCATCGGTGGCGGGGCTGGGGGTCTCATCCGCCGGAGAGATCAGCAAGCGCCCCGCATCGGGTTTGAGGTAAAACTGCTCTTCAATGTCAATTGTGATCGGGATGGCGTTCAGATCCGCCACGTCGGGCGCGTCGATGGTAAGTGCTGTGCGCCGTTTCGGGGTCAGACCGATGCGCTCTGCGCCAGCCAGTGTTCCGATCTCGTCGGCCCAGGCGCCGGCGGCGTTCACCACGATATTGGCAGTGTATGTCCCGACAGGCGCGACCAGCGACCATTGCCCATTGGCCCGGGTCATCTCTGACACTTGAGCACCCGTTACCAGAACGCCAGCGCCTGCCTTGAACTGACGCAGAAACCCTTGGTGCAAAGCGGCGACATCAATGTCCCGGCCAGAGCGGTCCAGCCCGCCCGCCTGCGCATACCCCTGTCGCAGAAGCGGGTTCGCGGCGCGAGTCGCGGACGCATCAAGGGGTTCGAGCGGGTTGGTTG
>CAZDXI010000091.1:0-10442 GCA_964509095.1 uncultured Rhodobacterales bacterium | reverse complement strand
TGCTGATTGTGGGCAATCACTTTTGCTATTGGTTCGGCCATGAAGGCGCGCAGAATACCCACTACCAGATGACGCTTTGGGGCATTGGAACGATGATCCTCATCGCTCAGTAATCCGGGATCTGCGCGCGTGTGTTTTCTAATGCCACGCGCCATATCTCCGGGTCCAAGCCGAATGGCGCGGCCTCCACCGGGACGGTCTCCAGCAAGCCCTCCACAAGATCACAGAGCCGGTCCGCCGCGCGAGGCCGCTTCATTAGCAGCTTCAGTCTCGCATTCGCCAACTGAATAATCGCCTGTACCATGTCCCTCTCGGCGGAGGGGTCCTCAGCCTCCATCCAAACAGCCTCCAGCACTTCATGACACTCCCAGAAATACCCGGCCTCAAAATAGACCAACCCGGCCTTCAACGCCGTTGGGGTATCGACCTTGAGCGCATCAAACCATCCCTCTGGATGCCGCGCAGAGGCACCGGGAACATAGACATGGTCCGGAAACGGAACGTCTCTCACTTGGGCGTCACCGGCGTGATCTGACCGCACGCTGCCTCGATCACATGGCCAACCGACAACAAGCTCGCCTCATCCCACCAAGTCGCCGCCAATTGCACACCGGTCGGCGCACCATCTCCGGCCAACCCGGTCGGGACAGCCAGCCCCGGATGCCCCAGAAGTGCTGTCGCAAGCAGCGGCGATTGATCAAAGAACAACCGCTCCAGCGACGCCGCATCCCCCTGATCCGCATCTACCTTCAACGCGTGACGATAGCTCATCGGCATGATGACAACCGGGGTCTGTGTGAACATCAACGACCATGCGCGCATGATCTGCAAACGTTGCGCCCACAGGTCCAGCACCTGCCCCGCATCCAACGGCTGCACCACCTCCAGCGCGGTTTCGATCTTGGTCAGAAGTGCCCTGTCTTCGCTCGCGCGGATCGCATCCATGTAATGGTGGTCAATCGCGTGAAACACCAGATTGGCCCAGATGTGGTAAGCCTGTTCGAATTCGGGCAGCGTAATCTCCTCCACCACGCACCCGGCGGCTTCCACCGCTTTGGCAGCTGTATCAAGCGCTGCGTTCACGTCCGGCGCGGGTTGTCCAAGACCGGACCCGCGTACAAGTCCCACACGTTTGGGCAACGTCCCCGCCGTCACATCCGGCATCGGCACATGCTGCGGGTCGCGGGGGTCGTGAACTTGCATTGCGTTCACACCTAGCCGAAGATCGTCGATGCTCCGCGCCATCGGCCCGTCCACAGCAATGAACTGAGACGTCATCGCACGCAGACCGCCCGCGCTCGGATTGCACGCAGGCACACGCCCCACAGTCGGACGCAAGCCCGCAACGCCGTTCACATGCGCCGGAAATCGGATGGACCCTCCAATGTCATTGCCATGGGCCAGCGCGCACATGCCCGATGCCAGCGCAGCTCCCGCCCCGCCGGAGGACCCGCCCGGAGAAAGCTCTGAACCATGTGGGTTGAACGTGCGCCCGTGCAGGTCCGTGTCGGTAAACCAGCGAAACGAAAACGCAGGCACATTGCTGCGCCCCACAACTACCGCATCGGCAGCCTTCAGATTGGCGACCAAGGGGCTGTCTTCCTGACACAGGTTGTCCTTGGCTTGCTTGATCCCGCCCGTGTTTCGTGTGCCCGCCTGATCCACGTTATTCTTTGTTGTGATCGGCACGCCTGCCAGCGGACCCAATGGGTCCCCCTTCGCGCGTTTGGCATCGACGGCGTCTGCGGTCTTCAGAGCGATAGCCTCTGTCACCTCGCTCAGCGCGTTCAGCCGGGGTTCCACGGTCGTGATGCGGGCCAGCGTCGCCTCTGCCACCTCGCGGGCACTCACGTCTCCCCTGGCCACGTTGTCCGCCGTCTCCGATGCACTCCAACTCCAGATCTCAGACATGGATCACCCCTTCTGCGTCGTCTTCATACAGCCGCTCAACCAAAGTCGCGCGTCGCTCCAGCATCCGGGCAAAGTTCAGATTCCCCTTCGCCGTGACTTCGCCTTGCCCCATATCCGGGGGCTCCGCCATCACCAGCGCTCTTGCCACATGCCCCGCACTGCCTTTGCTCTCAGACACCGCCAACCCTGCCGCGAGACGCGCCTGCAAGGGCGCGGAGAGCACCACGCCGTCCTCATCCACCAACTCAAACCCCGCCGCCTCACAAGCCGCGCGGTTCGGCACGATCAGCGCGCCCACCTCTGCACGTCCTTCTGCGGTCAACACCACGTCCTGCGCCAGCGGAGCCAGCGCTGCCAGCACCTCAAGCCGCAGGTTCGCCGCGCGCACCCATGTGCCTGTCATCAGCTTGAAATCTTCGCTCATGCGCCCGTCAAACCGCAGCCCGCGGTTCATATCGTCCGGGTCCACAAACGTCATCGCGTCGCCGCTGACAAAAAAACCTTCGTCATCAAACGCCTGCTGCGTCCGCTCCGGGTTGTTCAAATAGCTCTCGAACACGGTGGGAGCCTTCACCCGCACATCCATGCGCCCGTCTTCATCCGGGATCAGCTTCAGCGTCACACCGGGCATCGGCACTCCAATAATCCCGGCGCCCATCGCTGGTTCGTGCTGCATCGTCGCGCTAGGGGCGGTTTCCGTCAGTCCCCAGGCCGAGGTGATCATCGGCACCTGCCCTGTCACTTCCCGTGCCAGCTCTTCCAGTGCAAGCCAGACATCCTGAGGCAGCGATGCACCGGCATAGAAAATCGCCTTGAGGTCTCGGAAATACACCTCCGCCAGCGCGCGATCCGCGCGCATGGCCTGCACCAGTTGCGCAAACCCCACAGGTACATTGCAGCTCAACGTGGCAGGCACCCGCGACAGGTTTTCAATCGTCTTGGGGAACAACGCAGGCAGCGGTTTTCCATCGTCGATATACATCGTCCCGCCACAGGACAGCACATAGTTGAAATTGAACGACCCGCCGAACGTGTGGTTCCACGGCAGCCAATCCACCATGACCAACGGCTGATCTTCCAGAAACGGCAACAGCGGGCGTACCATCGCCTGATTGATCGTCAGCATCCCGTGCGTCGTCACCACCGCCTTGGGATCCGACGTTGACCCGGAGGTCAGCAGGTATTTCGCGACTGTATCGTGACCCACCAGCCCATGCGCCTCTGTGACATTCGCCGCGCCGGTCAGATCACCCAGCCGAAGCGTCCCATCCGGGCCACCGCGCGAACACAGAACCTGCCGTCCCTTCATGCACGGCAGCGCCAACGCGGCGGCATAGGCATCGCCATCCTCGGCATAGACCAACGCAGGCTCGATCAGCCGGGTGGCATAGTCCAACCGCCCGTGGGCAGCCGGGATCAGGGAATACTGCTCTGCCACCGGGGCATAAGGGATACCCACGAACTGCGCCGCCAAGGCCAGCATCGCGTGGTCAATCGAATTGCCCGACAAGATCATGATGGGGCGATCCGCCCCCAACCCCATATCCAACAGCGCCGCCGCAATCCGCACAACCTCTTGCAAGGTCTCCCGATACGTCACTGTGCGCCAGCCATCGCCCGCGCGCTCTGCCAGAAACACCCGGTCGGGCAGTTGCGCCGCGCTCCCCTGCAGCCAGGCGCCGACCGACCGTTCCACCCGGCCCATCTCTACACCCGAGGTCAATAAGATCGTCCCATCTCTGCGATCCTGTCGCAGCACGTCATGGGGTGTCAGGCGCAAATGATCGGTCATGGCAAGGTCCTCCCGATGGCGAGCCTAGCCCGGAAACAGGATCAGCGGGAACAAAACAATCAGCGGGAAAGCCACCAGCAGGATCACCCGCACGATGTCGCTTGCCACAAAGAAGATTACAGCCTTGTAGGTCTCGGTCATCGGTGTGTCGCGGTCCATTGCGTTGATGATGAACAGGTTCAGCCCCACCGGTGGCGTAATCAGACCGACCTCCACCACGATCAGCGCAAGGATGCCAAACCAGATCGCCACATGCTCCGGGCTCATCCCGAAATCGAGCGCAGAGACAACCGGGAAGAAGATCGGCACAGTCAACAGCACCATCGACAGAGAATCCATGACGCAACCAAACACGAGGTAGAACACCAGGATCAGCGACAGCACAAAGAACGGCGAAAACCCTTGGGTCAGTACATATTCCGCCATCGCCTGCGGCACGCCAGAGCGGGCAAGAAACGAGTTATAGACCGCCGCCCCCAGCACGATGAAAAAGATCATACCCGTGGTCTTGGCCGTGCCAAACAGGCTCTCTCGCAGCACCGCCCAGTTGAGCGCGCCGGAAAACAGCGCCACCAACCCCGTGCCCAGCGCGCCGATGGCCGCGCCTTCGGTCGGGGTGAACCACCCGGCGTAAATCCCGCCAACCACAAGGCCAAAGATCAACAGCACCGGCCACGTCTTACCGATCGCCGCCCAGCGCTCGGACCATGGCTGGCGTTCTCGCGTGCCCGCCCGATCTGGATACAGATACACATACAGCCGGATCGTCAGCATATAGCCAATCGCCGCGAGGACCCCGGGCACAAAGGCCGCCAGAAACAGCTTGGCAATGTTCTGTTCGGTGATGATCGCATAGATCACAAGGATCACGCTGGGTGGGATCAGGATGCCCAGCGTGCCCCCTGCCGCCAGCGTCGCCGTGGAAAACCCGCCGGAATAGCCGTAGCGCTTCAGCTCTGGCAGGGCCGTTTTGCCCATGGTCGCTGCCGTCGCGAGTGATGACCCGCAGATCGCGCCGAACCCCGCACAGGCCCCGACCGCCGCCATCGCAACGCCGCCCTTGCGGTGGCCCAGAAAACTCTCTGCCGCGCGGAACAGGGATGTCGACATCCCCGACAGCGTCGCAAATTGCCCCATCAGCAGGAACATCGGCACAATCGACAGGGAATAGCTCGCGAACTGCGTATAGGTCTCGGATTTCAGCTTGTTCAGAATGACATTCGGGTTGCCATTCATCACGTAATACCACCCGCCGATCCCGACCAGCAGCATCGCCAGCCCAATCGGTGCGCGCAGGAAAATCAGCAACAGCAGAACGGCGACCGACCAATAGCCCAGTTCCATCCGCTCCATATCTGCAAACGGCAGCAGGTCCAGCAACGTGCTCACACGCCTGCCTCCACGGGCAGGATCGCGCGCCCTGTCAGCGCCTCCATCAGCCGGGCAATCGCGCAATAGACCGCCACGACAGCCGCCACGCAGGCCGCAGCAAAGCTCGCGGCATAAGACCACCAGACGGGGAACTGCAGGAACAGCGTGGTCTCTCCGTTGCCAAGATATCTCTCAAGCCCGCCGAGCAGGCGTGCGGTCAGCAGCACAATGATCGCCGCCAGCACGATTTCCCAGAACGTGCGCAGCCACCTCAGTGCGCGCACCGGCAGGCCAGAGGTGAACACATCCACCGTCGCATGGCCTCCATAAAGCTGACAAATCGGCAGGAAACTGAAGATCGCGAACGCAACGCCAGCTTCCAGAATTTCGTAATTGCCGGTGATCTCACCCACGCCCAACTGGCGCCCCGCGATGGACGCGCTGGTCATGATGATGATCGCCAAAAGCACGAAGCCACCGATCAAGGCGGCGGCCTTTGCAATCCATGTCATGAGCCCGTGCATGACACCCTACCCCTGTTTGGTGTTCGGGGCGACGCGTCTCACGCCGCCCCAAATGTCTTATTGATACTGAGCGGTGTACTTTTCGATCAGCATCCGGGCTTCGTCGATCAGCGCCTGACCATCTTTGCCTTTGGAGCCCATATCCGCGATCCATTCCGCATAGATCGGCTCGGCCACTTTTTTCCACGCATCAATATCCCCACCGGACACAGTCACAATGTTGTTGCCGCGTGCCACAGCCGCTTCGCGGGACGGTCCGTCCGCATCAGCCTGTGTGCCGCCTGCAAAGACGCTGAACTCAAGGCCAGAGTTGTCGTCGATCACCTTTTTCAGATCATCCGGCAGACCTTCATAGCGGTCCTTGTTCATCGCCAACACGAAGGTCAGCGTATACAGCGACACCCCGTCAAACTCCGTGTGGTTGCCCACCAGTTCCGGCACCTTCAACGCTCCCGTGACTTCCCATGGGATCGTGGTCCCATCAATAACGCCCTTGGACAAACCCTCTGGCACAGCTGGAACCGGCATGCCCACAGGCTCCGCACCCAGCTTTTGCAGCAGCGAGTTGACAGAACGCGACCCGCCGCGGATTTTCAAACCCGCCATATCTGCGGGAGACTTCACTTCCTTGTTCGTGTGCAACATGCCGGGGCCGTGCACCCATGTGCCAAGAATGTGCACATCCTTGAACTCGGTGTCTTTCATGTGCTTTTCGAACATTTCCCAATAGGCGTGGGACACGGCGCGGGCATTGGTCATCATGAAGGGCAGTTCGAACACTTCTGTGCTTGGGTAACGACCGGGGGTATAGCCCACAACTGTCCACACGATGTCGGCGGTGCCTTCAATGGCTTGGTCCATCAACTCAGGTGGCTTGCCGCCCAGCTGCATGGATGGATAACGTTCCACCTTGATGCGCCCGTCCGAGGCCGCTTCCACATTGTCCGCCCATACGTCCAACACCAGCTTCGGTACGTTGGCCTGTGCTGGCAGGAACTGGTGCAGCGTCAGCGTGACGTCCTGTGCGAATGCGCTCGTCGCCATGCCCAGCGACAGTGCCGCAGCACTCACCAATCCGAATAGATTTCTGCGTTTCATCTTGTACTCCCTTTTACTGTTTTTGGTCGGCTCACGTTTTGGCCGTTTGTTCGTGCATCAAGGCTTTGGCCGGATCGATCAACTCGGGCAGCTCGCCTTCTGTTCTGTCTCGGTAATCTAAACAGCCTATCCACGTGCTGTCACCCGGCAAATTCGTGATAGGAACAGCGTCCCCTTTAGCCCATCGATTTTCCACTTATGGCTGAAATTACACGATTTTTTTGCCCTCATCGCCAATCAACAGTGGCGATCTGCTTTAGAATACGACAACAGTTCCGAAGGGGCGTCGCAACGGTTCGGCCCTCGCAAACAGCAAAGCCAGCTGATGTTGGGATCAGGAGTATTTGCGTGAGCATTCGGCCCATCACTCGGGACCCGGAAATGACAGACGCCTTTGAAGTGGCCGAGTACATGCTTGAAGCCACGCGTCAGGCCTATGCAGACCGGAATTTCGTTTTGTTCGCGAAACGCTTCGCTCTGCCCCAGACCATTGGCACGTTCGATGGCGATGTGGAAATCGCCACGATAGAGCAGCTCGAAGAGTTCTATCACCGAGCCTGCAACTACTTCGATTCCAACGACATCATCGATGTGCAGCGCAAGACAATCGCGGCACAGTTCATCAGCCCGGATGTGGTCGAAACCACCTACTCATCCCGTCACCTGTACCGAACCTATATGTTCAGCGACGAGGTCATCGGGACCGGAACCATTCGCAACTTTGATGGGATCTGGAAGATCACCGGCAGCCGCTATGCCACGAACAACCCGCAATTCAGCAACGTCATTGCAGTGCCCAAGCCAGACAAGCCGAAAGACTAGCCGCCGCTTACTGCAGGCGCGTTATGCGGGCATACCCGATCTCTCGCCCCAGCCATTGGCGGGACTCCACAACCGATCCACCGCGCAACTGATAGGTGTTGGTAAAGCTGCCTTCGGGCACGGCGCAGGTCTCTGTCACGGTGTTTCCCGAACGGCTGGCATCGCAGGTAAAGGTGATATCGTTGGGCTGCCCTTCGCCATCCAGATAGCGATGGAACCTCTTGTATCCACGTCCGCCACCGCTCAACGCGTTCAGCGTCCCATTCGCGTTGGACGACATCAGATCATGCCCCAGCCCACGCGTTTCAACCACCACGCCGCGTCGTGTCACCACAGACACGCCTGTGGGATCAAACCAGCTTTGTGCGCCCCGGTTCTGCCCGGCCACTGAAAGCGAGGCCACCGCCCCGCGTTGCGTCAGCTCCACCAGCAACACCGGTTGTGTGCTGCCCGACTTCTTCAACTGCGCGACCAGTGCCGCGCGCTGCTGTTCGAGCGTGGGCGGTGTCTTGCCTTTGGTTTTGCGTGCCTCGGCAACCGATTTGACGAAATCCTGCACCGGGCGCTCCCGCTCCGTCCCGCAGGCCGCGAGCGTTGCCAGCACCATAACTGCCACAAGCCGCATCATCGCCAGAACCTCCCCCAGCTATCCTCAAGCCCGTCGCCGTGGTACTCCCGTACAGTATCATACAAGCGTCCATCCACGTTCAGGCGTGCGCCGCCATCCCGTGTCAGCGGTTGAATCTTCGCCTCGAACTTGCGGCGGGTTGGTTTGCCAAGGAACGGCGACAGCGGCACGGTAAAGGTCAGACCCTTGTCGAACGACCCTTCTCCGAAGTCTTCAAAGCTCACATCCGTCAGCGTCGCATAGGCCCCAACCTTCCAGCCATTGGCGAATTCTCGGGACAGCGTCACCGTCGATCCCCAATCTCCGGCCAGATAGCGACCCGCATCCACCTGCGCGTGGAAGCCATTGCCCATATTCCAGTAGCCGGACACATGGCCCGTCGCGACCTCATAATCGCGGAACCCAAAGGCCTGATCAAAGTCGCGCTGGCGCACGTAATTCGCCTCGACCCCTATGGCAAAGGGACTTTGCACCGGTTTCCACAGCATCTCTGCTGATACGCCGCCGAAATGCGCTTCAAGGTAGCCCGCGCTGACCCGGCCATAAAGGTCCTTGCCCGGCTTGAAATAGTAATCCGCCGTCAGCTTCTCCAGCGTGGTGTCACCCGTGGCGTCATAGATATTGGTTTCCGACCGCACCCTTGGCAGGACCGAATTACTCTCCCGTGTGCTTTCATCAAGCGTGCCGCCAAAGCGGTGCCGTACAGAGCCCGACAGGAACAGACCCGGTGCAACATTGTATTCCGCATCAAACCGCGCGCCGACCTCAAAGCGGATCGGGCGGGACGGATCAAAGTACGACGCCCGGAAATACGGACCCAAACCCCATGTGAACTTTGGATACAGCGTGTCGTCAAACGTCGCCGCGCGCTCCAGTGGTCCATCCCCGATCACAGCGCGCGCCAGCATCTGCTCTTCGCCCTTGGGCGCGTGCTCAAAGCGCTCGGCATCACTTCTTTGAATCGTCACGGCAGAGGCCGGGATGCCCCTTACCACAGGCACAATCGTGAATGTCTCCACCGAATCCGGCATCATCTGGCTCAGGACCCGGACCGTGCGTCCGATGGCTTCGGCGTTGAAATCGTATCGGTTGTTGCGAATGTCGATGCGCACGGAAGACCCGCGCAAATCCATGCCCTCAACCACAAGCCCTTCGTTCTTCATCGCTGCGGCCAACAGGTCGCGCGTCTTGGTCAACCGGTTCGGATCGGTCGTCCAGCCCAAATCCCTTGCGGATCCTCTGGGCCGGATGGGGAAGGGCGCGGAATGAATACCTGTTGGCGCAACTGACGCCTTGGGGTTGTTGATCAGATTGATCGCGGCGCCGAAGGTCGAGCCGTACATGTAAAATGCCTGCAACGACATCGACTCGTTCCAACGATAATCGATACCAAAGTTTACGCCGTTTTCGCGCTTGAACAGCCCTCCATCCACTTCCTGCACATAGCGGTCGGTGGAATATTCCAGCTTCAGCTGCAGCTTGTCAGTCGCCTGATAGGCCACGCCGCCAAAGAACGCGGCATCGCCCTGAAACCAGTTCGCAGCCTCAATCTGTCCGCCCAGATCATCCGTGCTGGCACGGCGGCGGTTGATCTCGTCACTGTCGCTCAACCGGCCCCAGCCCACGCCACCCGTGACTGTCAGCTTCGGGGACAAAGTCTTGGTCGCCACGATGTATTCCGATGAATAAACGCCCGTGCCGACGAAGTCTCTCAGCCCTACCGCAACGGCGGGCATGTAGTCGCTTTCGTCAATGAACCGGTAATGCAGATCGAACGAGCGGTCATACAGCGTCTCTCTTGCGCCGCCCAAACCCCTCAGCCCGGAATACCGGAACGACGCGTGCAGCCGGTCCGTGACCTGAAATCCAATTGTAGTTCGGGTTGTGTCGCCAAAGTGGAACACCGTCGTGGTCAGCTCCGCATCAGGAGCAGACGTCGCCACAGGCGTATCAATCAGCCCCGGTGTGCCATAGGAGGAATAAGATTGCTTGGCCCCATCGGCCCAAAGCGGTGCCGTTACCAGCCCCGCCACCGTCAATCCGGTGACTGCTACCGTCCGTGTCACGTCAACTGCCCCTATCCGTGCACATGTTTTTTTGTCTGTTTACTTGGAGTTTGCCGAAAAGTGTAGCCATATCGCAGCACTCTGGCGCAACACCGCTGAAAGTGTTGCGTTCAAGGTGCATCTTTTTGGGCCGAATCCGTTTGACAGCCCCGCCTGCCCTCGCTATTCCGCGCTCCACGTGGCGTGATAGCTCAGCTGGTTAGAGCACAGCACTCATAATGCTGGGGTCG
>CAZDXI010000090.1:5191-10506 GCA_964509095.1 uncultured Rhodobacterales bacterium | reverse complement strand
GGCAAGAAGGCTGTGCTGGTGGTCGAGGAAGGCCAGCCCGAATTCATCGAACAGGGCCTGTCCACGGTCCTGCTGCGCTCGGACCTGCGGGTGAATCTGCATGGCAAGGACATGCTTCCTATGGCGGGGGAGTACACGGGGCAGATCATTCTCGACGGTATCACGGCGCTGCTGAAGACCCACGCGCCCGAGTTGCTGCCCGGTCAAGTGCGCGCGCCCAATCAGGATGGCCCCGCGATCCCGGATCTGTCCAAAACCGTGCCTATCCGCCCGCCGGGCTTTTGCACCGGTTGCCCGGAACGCCCGATCTTTGCGGCGATGAAGCTCGTGGAACAGGAGCTCGGCCAGCACCAGATTACCGGTGACATCGGCTGCCATTTGTTCGCCTGCCTGCCGCCCTTCGAAATCGGAGGCTCCACGATGGGCTATGGCCTTGGCCCGGCGTCCAACGCGGCCTTTGATGGCGGGGGGGAGAAACGCGCGATCTCCTTCCTTGGCGATGGCGGGTTCTGGCACAATGGGCTCAGTTCCTCCATCGGGAACATGGTGTTCAACAAATCCGACAGTGTCGCGGTGATCGTGGACAATTACTACTCCGCCGCAACGGGCGGGCAGGATGTGCTCTCAAGCCGTGCGGACAACCCGACCAAGGCGACGAAGAACCCGATTTCCAAAGCGCTAAAGGGCGCGGGCGTTGAGTGGGTGCGCCAGATCGATCACACCTATGACGTCACCAAGATGCGCGACACGATCAAGGAAGCCCTGACCACTGACGTCAAAGGCCCCAAGGTCATCGTTGCCTCGTCCGAATGCATGCTGAACAAGCAGCGCCGCGAAAAGCCGATCCGCACTGCCGCTATCAAGGACGGCAAGCAGGTCGACATCCCGCGCTTTGGCGTGGATGAAGACATCTGCACCGGCGATCACGCCTGTATCCGCCTGTCGGGGTGTCCGTCCCTGTCGCTGAAGACACTCGATGACCCGCTGCGCGATGACCCTATCGCCGCGATTGATCAGACCTGTGTGGGCTGCGGCAATTGTGGGGAGGTCGCGGATGCCGCTGTGCTCTGTCCCAGCTTTTACCGCGCGGATGTTGTGCATAATCACACCGGGCTTGGCGCTTGGTGGGCGGAGAAATCGCGCGGTTGGATCCGCAAACTTCAAGACCGCCGGAGCGAGCGCCGTTTGACCTTTCGGGAGGGCGCGCCATGAATATGCTCACCCCGCAAAACCCTGACGATAAACTCGCAAGCATCATCAAGCTGGCCGTGATGGCTGTGGGCGGGCAGGGCGGTGGCGTGCTCATGGGCTGGATTGAGGCGCTTGCGCGCGCCGAAGGTTATGCCTGTCAGGCCACATCCGTGGCCGGGGTCGCGCAACGCACAGGGGCCACGATCTACTACATCGAAATGGCACCGATGACGGATCGCACGCCGATCTTCTCCCTCGCGCCCGCGCCCGGTGACGTGGATATCCTGATCGCGGCGGAGATGATGGAAGCCGGACGCGCCATCCAACGCGGTTTTGTCACGCCGGACCGCACCACCCTAATCGCCTCAACCCACCGCGCGCTGGCGGTGTCCGAAAAATCAGTGCCGGGCGACGGCACCGCCTCCTCGGACGAGGTGCGCGCCGCAGCAGAGATCGCGGCAGATCGGTTGATCCTGTTCGATATGGAGACCCTCGCGACGGAAAATGGCTCTGTCATTTCCGCGTCGCTGTTCGGTGCTTTGGCTGGTGCTGGGGTGCTGCCGTTTCAGCGTGCCAGCTTTGAGGACGCCATCCGCGCCTCTGGCAAAGGGGTGGAGACGTCGCTTGCCGCGTTTGATGCCGCCTTCGCACGCACTCAAAACGATGTGGCAGAGGCTCCCACTGCACCTTCTCAGCCGGTACCGATCGTCGATGGTCCCGATGAGCTCATGCATCGCTGGACCAAACTCACCGACCGGGTCGCGCAGTTCCCAGATACCGTTCAGGACATGGCCAAGCTTGGTCTGCGCAAAGTCGTGGACTTTCAGGACATCGCCTATGGCGCGGAATACCTCGACCATCTGGACAGCGTGCTCGCGCTCGATAGCGCCGAAAAAGACCACAGCCTGAGCCAGCAAGCCGCCAAATACATCGCCAATGCGATGTCCTATGACGACGTGATCCGGGTCGCGGACCTCAAGACGCGGGGCGCGCGCTTTGACCGGATCACCGCCGAGATGGACGCTGACGGCAAAACCCTGCGCCTGACCGAATTCATGCACCCAAGGGCCGAAGAGATCGTCGGCCTGATGCCCGCGCGACTTGGGGCGCGATTGGAAGCTAGCCCGCGCGCGATGAAACTGATCGACACTCTGTTCAACCGGGGCCGTCGCGTGCGCACGCATCGCCTGACCGGGTTCCTGCCACTCTACCTGCTTGGCGGCCTCAGACGTTGGCGGCGCGGCACTTTGCGTCATGCTTATGAGCAGGCGCATTTGACCCGCTGGCTGAACTTGTGCCGCGACACTGCTGCGAAGGACTATGACCTCGCCGTGGAACTGCTGAAATGCCGCCGTCTGATCAAAGGCTACTCGGATACGCATGTGCGGGGGCTGTCCAAGTTCGACAGGGTTGTTGATGCCTCTAATCTGCTCGCAGGGCGCAAGGATGCCGCCGAATGGGTTGCCCGTCTGCGCGAGGCCGCGTTGCAGGACGAACAGGGCGTGGCTTTGGATGGGGCGATTGCCACCGTCCGCTCTTTTGCCGACACCACTCCTGCGTGAAGTGCCGTTGAAACAGGCGCGCGGCCCGCGACATATTGCGTCGAACTTGCTGCGATGCAGCATTTTCCGCTTTCAATTCCAAGCAAAACAGGGTTTCACAAAAGGTGAGGGAGGAACCATGTAAGCGGGCGCAATCCCGTGTTTTTTAGGAGGTATCGATGTCCCGTCTCGTCACACCCATGGACGTCTTCAGTAACATGATTCAGGCTGGTTTTGTTATGGCCGAAGCTAATGCTGTGATCACCATGCGCCTAATGGGCATGGCCGGAGTCTGGTCCGTCAGCCCGTCCGAGAATGCCCAAATGCTCAGCGAAAAGGTCTATGCCTCTACCAAGGCTGTGACCGATGCCAGCCGTGTCGCGATGTCTGGTGGCCGCCCGGATGAAATCACAGCGGCCGTGATCAAGCCGATCCGTCAGAAAACCCGCTCCAACGCGCGGCGTTTGTCCAAGCGTGGACCGAAAAGCCGCTTTTGACTTCATGCGGTTGAAAATCCGGTAATCAACTGGCGCAAACCGATGGCAGCGCCTGCCAGAATGGCAGCAAAAGCGACAGGTGCGCTGTAGGCGAGCACAGAGAAGGCCGCAATGCCCTGTCCGACGCTGCACCCCACCGCAAGGATCGCGCCCGGTCCCATGAGTGCGGCTCCGAGGATCTGGCGTTTAAGTTCGCGCGGGTCTTCGCAAGCTTCCCAGCGGAAATGGCCCTTGGACCATGATCCCATGATTGCACCGATCACAACACCCACGACTGAGCCGACGCCAAACGTCACGGGCGTTCCCGAGGCTGTCATCATATAGAAAAACGTCTCGCCCAATGGGGCTGCAAATGTGTGTGTGCGCACGCTTTCGCCGTCGAACCCATGCTCTGCGATCCATGTGGTGCCGATCCAGCCCGAGGCGATGGCAATTCCGACGACCAATCCCCACAGGATATGGGAGGGCGAGCGCCGCATGCGCGCATTCGCCAGACCTAGCGCAATCAGTGCCACCCCCGCAACGAGCCCCAGCACAACAGGCGATGCGCCAAATAAGGAGTGCAACATCGTGCCAAAGCCTTGCGGTGTGTCCGTGGGGTCCACCGGAAACAGCCAGATCCGCGCATAGGCAAGCGGGCCGGACATCACAACTGCTGCGGACAGCCCCATCACAAGCACGATCATCAGTGATCTAAGATCTCCACCCCCCAGACGTGCAAGCGCCCCGTAACCGCAATTGCCAGCCAAGGCCATGCCGTAGCCGAACATCAACCCGCCAAGGATTGTCGCGGCTGGGTTCCATTTCTGTTGCAGATAGGCGGTGTCGTTTGTGTCGACCCATCCCACTCCCATCGCCAGATGTGTACCAAAGATCGCAGCCCCGATCGCGAGTGCCCACATGCGCATACGTCTGTCATCGGAGGAATAGAGCAGGTCTTCAATGGCGCCCAGGGTGCAAAACCGCCCCAGCCGAGCAGCCAACCCAAGAACGACACCGCCAGCCATTCCGATCAGAGCGACCGCTTGGGCGTCCGTCAGGATCTCCAGCATCAGGTGTCCTCCCCTACGACCTGATCCGCGCGTCGTATGTTCTGGCGTCGGGTCAGTCCCGGTTGCAGAACAGCTCGTACACAACCTCGATGATCTGGCGCGCGCGATCATCTGTTAAACTGTAATAGATCGCCTTGCCGTCCCGGCGTGGAGACACAAGTCCCTCAAGACGCAAGCGTGACAATTGCTGGGACACAGCCGCTTGTCGGGCGGACAGCAGGTCTTCTAGTTCGGTCACGGATTTTTCGCCGGAAGCGAGATGACACAGGATCATCAACCGCCCTTCGTGGCTGATCGCTTTGAGGAAATTCGACGCAGTTTGCGCGTTTTCCATCATCTTTTCCATGTCATCCGCGCACATATCGGGCGTGAAGACAGGCAGACGCGAGGTTGTGTCCGTGTTTTGGTTTATCGGAGCATCAAGGGTCATGTGAGTTATCCAGAAGCATTGATATCGATGCGCGCACGTTCAAACAGCTGGCCCAGAAGGCCCCAGAAGAAATCTTCGCCCGGGTAGCCTTCGATGCGACCTGTTTCCATCCCGTCCTTGACCAGCACAAAGGTTGGGGTAAAGCGGACGGGCCGCTGAAATGTCACGTCTTCAGGGTCGTCCTGATGCACATCAAAGCGGCGCAGCGGGGCGGTTTGTCCCTCGGGTGTCTTGGGATAGATATGCGCGATTTCGCTGTTCCAGCGCGCACACCACATGCAGCCTTTTTCTTCAGCCATCAGCAAAAATGTCTCGGCCCGCACCGACAGGGTCAGTGCGAGAAACAATATGGCCGACAAAGACAAAAGGCGGGTCATGGGACACCAATTGACGTTTCTTCACTTCTCTTCATAATCAAATATGTGAATTTTTCAAGCAAACTGGTTGCGATCACAGATGTTTGACGTCACCGCATATGGGGCATTTGTTGCAGGGCTGTTGTCTTTCCTCAGCCCATGCATCCTTCCGATTGTGCCGTTTTACCTCAGCTATCTTGCCGGGGTGGGTATGAACCAGATTTCGGCAGAGGCGGACGTTTCCGGAG
>CAZDXI010000090.1:0-5181 GCA_964509095.1 uncultured Rhodobacterales bacterium | reverse complement strand
GGGCGTGATCACTGTGTTCATGGGGCTTGGGGCGACTGCGTCTGTTTTTGGCCAAATGGTGCGGGACTACTTCGACATCCTGCGCTGGGGGGCAGCGGTGTTGATCATCGCGATGGGTCTGCATTTTTTGGGCGTGATCCGGATCGGGTTTCTGTATCGTCAGTTCCGCGCGGATGCGGGATCGACGGATAGCGTGTCGTTGCTTGGGGCCTACGTGATTGGTCTGGCTTTTGCGTTTGGCTGGACGCCCTGCGTCGGCCCGGTTCTGGCTGCGATCCTGTTTACGGCTGCAGGACAGGAGACCGCTGGGCAGGGGGCGATGCTGCTGTTTGTATATGGTGCGGGAATGACTTTGCCCTTTGTGATTGCCGCGTTGTTTATTGGCCCGTTCATGGCGTGGATGGTGCGGTTCCGGCGGCACTTGCCGCTGGTGGAAAAGCTGATGGGGGTCATGCTGATCCTGTTTGGCGTGCTGATTGCGACGAATTCCATTAACATCATTGCCCAATGGATGCTGGAAAACGTGCCGTGGTTTTCCGCCATAGGCTGATCTTAGGAGGACTTAAAATGAAACGACTTCTTGCTGGATTGATGGCTGTCTCGCTGGCCTGGCCTGCTGTCGCGGCCGAATTGGGCGATGACGGGCTGCACAAGACGGATTGGATGCGCGACACGTTCAAGGATTTGTCTGAAGATCTGGCCGAGGCCAATGACGAAGGTAAACGGCTGTTGATAATGTTCGAGCAACGCGGCTGTGTTTACTGCACGAAGATGCACAGCGACGTGTTTCCTGACCCGGATGTGACGCGCATGATCGAGGAGACGTATTTCGTTGTGCAAATGAACCTTTATGGCGATATCGAAGTGACCGATTTCGATGGCGAGGTGTTGTCCGAAAAGGCGATGGCGCGCAAATGGGGCATGTTGTTCACGCCCACAATGATGTTCCTGCCCGAAGAGGTAGCGGAAGGAATGACCGCACCGCAGGCGGCAGTGGCGGTAATGCCGGGGGCATTTGGTAAAGGCACAACGCTTGATATGCTGACTTGGGTTGCGGAGAAGCGATACGAGGATCAGAGCGAAGAGGATTTTCAACGCTACCACGCGCGGCGCATTCAGGAACGTGACAACGGGTCTTTTGACTAAATGTCGCGCGGGCGGCTGTTTCTGACAGGAGCGCTGCCGCGCACGCGATTTTATGTGCGCGAGGCCGCGCGCGCCTTGGAGGACCAGTCCTCCAAACCTCCTGAGGTATTTCTGGACAGATGAAGCCTGGGATCAAGGCGTGGTGATGTCTGAGTAGAGGTCTGGGTAGCGGTCCTGGAGGGCGTGATCGAAGGCTGCGACGGAGAGGTCGAGGTCTTTGCCAAGGATGGCGCTGATCTGACGGCTTGGATCGAATGGCGCGGGTTCGGAAAGACCTGTTTTGCGCAAGAAGGTTTCGGTTTCGACTGAGGTCGCGCGCAACATGTCGTGGAATGCCATTAGGGCGGGGAGGTCTCCTGCATGGGCTTGAAAGTGGTCGATTTGAGCCAGACGACCTTTGGGGAAGTGCCCGCCATCCCGGGCACGGGCATAGCGCGCGAGTTTGAGAAGGAAGTGCAGAGGCGTGAGTCCGTCAAAGTGGTAGACCCGCGTGCTGAGGCTGCGGTGCCGGGCCACTTTGTGTTCCGGTTTGCGTCCGCCACGATAGCCGGTGTGGATACCAAGTCTGTAGTCAGAGCCTGTCGGAACGGCAGATTTCCCTGCACGGTGACCGATTACGCCAGCACTTAGGAAGGGTTGCGCTGCGCCAAAGACCTGACGGGCAGTTTTGCGATCGAACTTGTGGGGGCGACGCAGGTAGCCATCAAAGATCGTCTGTGGGGCGGACCCTGCGTGGTAGAACCGTTCGCTGACCGGAAAATGACATTCGCCTTTCGGCAGGGCGGTGAGTTCACGCGACAAAGGGGTGGTTTGCACTAAAAACTCGTCCGCATCGACGTGGGCCAACCAATCGACATCTGAGCGGGCCATCGCGTGATCGGTGTTGATCAATTGACGGCGTGTTTGTGCCGCTGGGCGACCCTTGCGGCGCTGGCCCCAATAAGAGCCATCGCAGAGTGTCACGTATACGCCGGGCAGGGCTGCGGCGTCAGTCGCGACCGGGTCACTTGGGTTGTCCAGAAACAGATGTACTTCGCTTGCGCCCGTCGCCAGATGCCATGCGATATTGGCCAACACCAGTTGCGCTGGTTCATCTGCAGTCAAAACAATGCCCCAGCGGGTTTGCGTCATCCTGTTTTCCTTTCCCGGGCGCACTGTGTCGCGGAACGCAGCGTCTTGCAATGTGCGCTCAAAGGGCGTGATCTGACTGTATACATTATTAAATTCACTAAAATGAATTTGTTGTTGCGTGAATCGCTTTGTGTGCCTTAGTGTACATCGAAAGAATGCCAAGGGAGGGCACATGACATATACGAAGCTCGGGGCGGTTCTGGCCGTCGTCGCTGCGACAACGGTGTCAGCCGAAACGGTCGCGCCAATGAAAGTCGCATGGGAAGATGGGACAATTGCCCAATCCCTGACCGGTATGGCCGGGGACGTCAAATCCGGTGAAGCCATCATGAACAAGGGCGCGGGCAACTGCATTGCGTGCCATCAAGTCAGTGCGCTCAGCCATCTGGCGTTTCATGGTGAGATTGGCCCGTCGCTCGATGGGGCCGCAGACCGCTGGTCGGAAGCGGAGCTGCGCGGGATCGTGGCCGACGCCAAGCAAATGTTTGACGGCACAATGATGCCGTCCTTTTACAAAGTCGAAGGCTTCATCCGTCTGGGCGACGCCTACACTGGGGATGCACATCCCGAAGGAGAGGTCGCCCCACTTCTGACTGCCCAACAAATCGAAGATGTCGTCGCCTATCTGATGACACTCAAGGAATAGGAGAGACCCTGATGGATCTGACACGACGCAATATGCTCGCCACCAGTGCCGCTGCTCTGGCTGCTGGCAGCTTTGGTGCGCTGCCGGCTTTGGCTGCCACGGCGACCGAAGAAGAAATCGCCAAGATCACTGGCGGTGCGGAGATGGGCGAAGGCGCCATCACGCTCGACGCGCCTGAGATCGCGGAAAACGGGAACACGGTTCCGATCGGTGTGGATGCACCCGGTGCTGTGATGATCGCGCTTTTTGCTGATGGCAACCCAGTGCCCAATGTGGCGACTTTCAAGTTCGGCCCGCTGAGTGCATCGCGCTCAGCTTCGACGCGCATCCGCCTCGCAGGCACGCAGAACGTCGTCGCAATCGCGCAGATGGAAGATGGATCGTTCCAGAAAGCATCCGCGAATATCAAAGTCACAATCGGCGGCTGCGGCGGCTAAAAGGGAGATAAAACAATGGCAAAAGGTGTAAAACCCCGCGTCAAGGTCCCCAAAACGGCGGCCGCAGGTGAAACGATCACGATCAAGACGCTGATCAGTCACAAGATGGAAAGCGGTCAGCGCAAGGATGATGACGGGAACGTCATTCCGCGTTCGATCATCAACCGTTTTGTAGCTGACTTTAATGGTCAGAACGTGATTGATGTACAGCTTGAACCCGCGATTTCTACGAACCCCTACTTCCAGTTCGAAGCAGTGGTGCCGGAATCCGGTGAGTTCACCTTCACGTGGTATGACGATGATGGCTCTGTCTATGACACGAGCAAAAAGATCACCGTCGAATAAACGCGCGATCAGGGAGGGACAGAATAACAATGACAAAACTGACAAGCGCATTTGCGATCACGGCGGGCCTTGCGCTCGCCACCACCGTCTCGGCAGGGCCAGACAGCGACAAGCTGGTCATCAACGAAGAAATCGAGATCGTGACCGAGGTCAAAGCCCCGGCACATTTGGAGAACGTCGACACGATCTATTCGGGTTGGAGGTTCCGGTCTGATGAAACCCAAGCGGTTCAGATGGACGATTTCGAGAATCCTGGCATGATTTTCGTCGAAGGCGCGATGGAGACTTGGGACAAAGTCGAAGGCACAGAAGGCAAGTCGTGTTCTTCCTGTCATAACGATGTGGAGACCATGGCGGGCGTCCGCGCGGTCTACCCCAAGTGGAATGAAACCGCCGGAGAAGTCCGCACGCTGGAACACCAGATCAATGATTGTCGCGAAAACCGCATGGGGGCTGAAAAGCTCAAATATACTGGCGGTGGCATGGCGGCGATGGTTGGGCTGATTTCCATGCAATCGCGTGGTTTGCCGATGAACGTGGCCATTGATGGCCCGGCTCAGGCGACGTGGGAGCAGGGCAAGGATCTGTACTACACCCGTACAGGTCAGCTGGAATTGTCCTGTGCGAACTGCCACGAGGACAATTACGGCAACATGATCCGCGCCGACCATTTGTCCCAAGGGCAGATCAACGGGTTCCCGACATATCGGCTGAAGAACACCAAGCTGAATTCGGTACATGCCCGGTTCAAGGGCTGCGTGCGCGATACGCGGGCACACACGTTCAAGCCGGGTGGTCCGGAATTCACGGCACTTGAGCTTTATGTCGCCTCGCGCGGCAATGGGCTGAGCGTCGAAGGCCCGTCCGTCCGAAACTAAGCACATGCCCCGCATCGGCTTGGCTGGTGCGGGGTTTTTTAGCGCATTTCGAATTCATAAATGCGCATATGTAGGAAGAACAAGACATGATCTCGCGCCGTGATTTTCTGCAAGTTGGGATGGCCGCCTCCGCACTCGTTGGGGCCTCTGGTTTTGGCAACTGGGCCAAGCTCGCCGCGCAACAGGCTTTGACGCAGGATCAACTGCTGGAATTCGACACGTTCGGCAATGTCTCCCTGATCCACGTCACGGATATTCACGCGCAGCTCAAGCCGATCTACTTTCGCGAACCCTCCGTCAATATCGGAGTCGGTGGGAACCGAGGCGCGGTACCGCATGTCACCGGCGCTGACTTCCGCAAGCTCTATGGAATCGACGATGGCTCCGCGTCCCATTACGCGCTGTCTTCCGGAGATTTCTCTGCCCTTGCGACGGGTTACGGGCGTATGGGCGGGCTGGACCGCGTCGCAACTGTCATCAACGCCATTCGTGCGGATCGCCCCGATGCGCTGCTGCTGGATGGTGGGGATACGTGGCACGGGTCCTACACATGTTACCAGTCCGAAGGGCAGGACATGGTCAACGTGATGAACGCGCT
>CAZDXI010000089.1:10394-10631 GCA_964509095.1 uncultured Rhodobacterales bacterium | reverse complement strand
TACGGGCCGAGGTTCAGGCCGTTCTTGTCCTGCCGCAGGTAATAAGAGCTGTCCACGTCGCGGATCATGGGGAGCTTCTTGCCGTTGTCCTTGGTCCATTCGGCGATCTCGGGGATTTCATCCGTCAGGAAGTACTGGTGGGACATGACAACCATCGGCACGGTGCGCCCGCCATAGGGTTTGAACCACTCGCCCACGCGCTGCGCATAATAGCCGGCGGCGTTCACGACGTATTCG
>CAZDXI010000089.1:0-10384 GCA_964509095.1 uncultured Rhodobacterales bacterium | reverse complement strand
CACCAGTGGCGGGGCAGAAGCGCTGGATATTGGCACCCAGATCGCGCGCGCCTTTGGCCATGGCCTGCGTCATTTGCGCGGGGTCAATGTCGCCATCCCACGGGTCAAACAACACAGCGTCCAGATCATGGGTTTCAAGGAACGGGTAGTAAGACTTGGCTTCCTCGGGCGAGAGCATTTCCAGCCCGTCGATGCCCTGATACTGCCCCATGGAGAGCACCCGTTCGAACTCCATCCGGCGTTCCTTGGTGTGGCCCAGGCGCAAAGAGCCGGTCACGTGGTAGTTCATCGGGTAATCCACATCGTCGGCCAGCGTGCGGTACATCTCCAGCGAATAGCGCTGCATGTTCAGAATCGCCCATGAGGTCGAGAAGTTCGGGCAGTTCCCCGCCGCATGCCATGTCGACCCCGCAGTCAATTCGTTCTTTTCGAGAAGAACGCAATCGGTCCAGCCCATCTTGGCCAGATGGTACAGAGACGACACGCCGACAGCGCCCCCACCGATGATAACGACACGTGCCGTTGTTGGAAAATCAGACATGAGAGTTCTCCCCTTTAGTCAGTCGCAATGCGCAGGGCGAGCCCGGCAAACATCACGGCTGATAGTCGTTTCAAGCTGCGGGCATGTGCGCGCAGAGTTGTGGACAAGGCCCCTGCGGCTGCACCAAGGCACAGCACAAACAGAAAGCCGTTGATTAGAAAGATCGCCCCAAGCAGCAGGATTTGCTGCCAAAGAGGGCCGATCGCAGGATCAGTGAATTGCGGAATGAACGCGAAGATGAACAGCGCAGTTTTCGGGTTCAGCACATTGGTGATGAAGCCACGCGCAATGGCGGCGCGCGCAGATGGTGCGGCGGTTCCAGCCTCTAGCGTATGCGCGCTTTGCCATGCTTGCACAGCCAGATAAACGAGATATGCCGCACCCAAGTAACGGATCGCATCGTAAGCCAGCGGGGTTGCAACCAGCAGCGCCGACACCCCTGCAGCCGCTGCGATCACATGCACAGCAACGCCCAAATTGATGCCAAGTGCCGCCGCCATCCCCATGCGCGGCCCTCCCGCGATTCCGCTGGCGGTCACGAACACAAAATCCGCCCCCGGCGTGATGTTCAACAACAGCCCGGCAAGAACAAAGGCCGTCAACGTCGCGGGGTCAAAGGCGAACAGCAGATCGAACATCAATCCTCCCGCTGCGGAACGCCGTCCGCGATGTCATAGTAATCGCCTTTGTCGGCGGTGAAGATATGCCGTTGCAGCTTCAGCCCAGTCGGGCCATCGATCAGGCCGAGCGAAAAGCTCATCTTGTCTTCGTCGTTGTGCTTCCAGAACAAAAAGCAGCCGCAGGTGGCGCAAAACCCACGCTTGGCCGTTTCGCTGGCCGCATACCAGCGCGGCTCTCCGGTGATGTCGAAACTGTCGACAAGCGCTTGACCGGACGCCCAATGATGCCCCGATTGCTTGCGGCACTGGCCACAATGACAGGCCGTCGCGCGATCTTCCGCATCCACAGTAAAGCGCACAGCGCCGCAGTTACAGGAACCAGTCAGCTTCATTCGGTCGGCACTCCATCTGCGAGGTCGTAGTAGCTGCCCTTACTATCCGTGAAGATGTGCTTTTCCAGTCGAGCCTCGCCGGGATCATCTAACGCACCCATCGCGACAGCAATCCAATCGTGAAACAGCGGATCAAAGAACAACACCGAACCACAGGTGCCACAAAAGCCCCGACGCACTTTGTCCGACGACTGAAACCACTTAAGAGTCGGGTCTTGCGTGATGGTTAACTGATCTTTGGTTACTTCAGCATCCGCGAAGTAATGCCCCGTGATACGGCGACAGGTTTTGCAATGACACGCCGAGACAAGGCCCAGATCGCCCGAAATCTCGAACGTCACGCCACCACACACACACTGTCCCGTATATGCCATGCCTGCGTCTCCCTAATACACCGGGGGTGCGATGACCCAGATCGCGACAGCAGGCTGTGCATAGGGGTTGGCCCAGCGAAAGGGCTCTCCCCGAATGCGGAAGCTATCGCCGGGGTGGATCGTGAACTTGCGGCTGCCGATCACCAGATCAAGCTTGCCAGAGATCAAATACCCCACCTCTTGTGTCGGGCGCGTGACGGTTTCACCAATTTCGGAGCCCGGTTCGAAGGTGGAATGAACCATTTCGAAATCATCGGTCAGGTCAGGAGACAACAGTTCCTCAACCAGTCCGGAGTTACGCGACCCAAGGGGGCGACGTGTACCGGAACGAACGACAAACCCTTCTTCGTTGTCCGTCACAGCCTGATGTCGCGCCAGCATAGACACGGACACATCCAACGCCCGTGCCATGTGCCGAAGATCAGTGATCGAAGGTTCGGACAAGTTGCGCTCCACCTGACTGAGCCACCCGACCGAACGATCTAACGACTGCGCCAGATCCGCCAGCGTCAAACCTCGCGCCTTGCGCAAAGTGCGCAAATCAGCTCCGAGCGTTTGAGGCGCATGATGCAGCAAAGGGCGGGTCCGTTTCGTGAAATTTTCGCGTTGTTTTTCACGATGCCAAAGAATCATGAAATTTCCAAGCAAAATTTCATTTGAGTTGGAGGAAAATTCACGCGACTTTCGGCGCATGAACGGAGTCGACGCAACCAGTGTTTTGATCTTCTTGATCGTTGTGAATGCCGCGACTTGGGTCGCGTTTTGGGCAGACAAACGCGCCGCGCAAAAAGGCGCATGGCGCATACCCGAAAAGACATTGCTGGGTCTGGCTGCGTTTGGCGGCACGCTCGCCGCCTTCCACGCACGCCAGAAATTGCGGCACAAAACGCGCAAACAGCCTTTTTCGGCGTACCTTTACGGGATTGCTCTGTGTCAGGTAATCGTCGGGATCGCGATGTTAGCGGGCGAAGACCTGTTCCAATATCTGCGATAGCCCGTCCGCGTCCGTTTGGGTGAAGGCGGCGGGCTGGTCGCTGTCGATATCGAACACGGCGATGACGTCCCCCGCAGCATTACAGACAGGAACCACAAGCTCCGACCGGGTCGAGGACGCACAAGCGATGTGGCCAGGAAAAGCATCTACATCAGCGACTAGCTGTACAGAATTGCTCCGCGCTGCCGCGCCGCACACTCCTTTGTCAAAAGGGATATGTAGACAGCCATGCCCGCCCTGATAGGGACCAATCTTGAGCAGATTGGGCTCTGTCACGCGGTAAAACCCCGTCCAATCGAAGCGGTCGTCACTGTGGTGCACTTCGCAGGCAATCGTCGCCATCAGCGCAATTTCATCCGTTTCACCATCCGTGAGCGACGCAATGGTCTTGCTTAGATCTGTGTAATTGACGGGCATCACACGCGCTCAATCGCAATCGCCGTGCCTTCGCCTCCGCCGATGCAAATCGCCGCGACACCGCGTTTCAAATTGCGGTTCTCCAGAGCGCTCAGCAAAGTCACCATGATGCGCGCACCGGACGCCCCAATGGGATGGCCCAAAGCGCACGCCCCCCCGTTCACATTCACGATGTCATGGGACAAGCCCATTTCGTGCATGAAGGCCATTGGCACAACAGCAAAGGCTTCATTCACTTCCCACAGGTCTACGTCTTCCTTGTTCCACCCGATCCGGTCGAGCAGTTTTTGCGCAGCGGGCACAAGCGCGGTGGTGAACAACCCCGGTTCCTGCGCGTGACTGGCATGGCCCAAAACCCGTGCGCGGATCGACAACCCTTGGGTTTCTGCTGCAGTTTCAGAAGCCAGAACGAGTGCCGCTGCGCCGTCGGAAATTGACGATGAATTCGCCGCCGTAACCGTGCCACCTTCGCGAAACGCCGGTTTCAACTGTGGAATTTTATCAGGGCGCGCGTTTCCGGGTTGCTCATCAGCAGAGATGGTGGTGCTGCCCTTTCGTGTCGTCATTTCAACAGGCGTGATTTCGCGCTCAAACGCTCCGCTTTCCTGAGCTTTCAGGGCACGCGACAAAGACGCCAGCGCGTATTCATCCTGCTTTTCGCGTGTGAACTGGAACGCTTCGGCGCAGTCTTCCGCGAACGTGCCCATGAGACGACCTTTATCATACGCGTCCTCAAGGCCATCGAGGAACATGTGATCAACCGCGCCTGCATGGCCAAGACGCGCGCCCCCGCGCATATTGGGCAACAGATACGGTGCGTTGGTCATGCTTTCCATACCACCTGCAATCATCGTATCCGTGTGGCCCAGCGCAATCTGGTCAAAGGCGATCATGGCCGCTTTCATTCCAGAGCCGCACATCTTGTTCAGGGTCGTGGCGGGCACTTCTTTGCCCAGACCTGCTGCAAACCCGGCCTGACGGGCAGGCGCCTGCCCCTGACCGGCTGGCAAGACACAGCCCATGAGGACCTCGTCCACGGTCTTTGTGCCCGCGTCTTGCAATGCGGCTCGCATCGCTGCACCGCCAAGATCCGCTGCGTTCTGGCTGGCGAAGTCACCTTGAAACCCGCCCATCGGCGTGCGCGCTGCACCTGCGATGACAACATTTCCCATGTTCGTTCTCCCGATGTGTTGGCCACTTACAAATTGGTAAGGATTGTCCGGTATCTCAAACCAGATAATTGGCAAAAAGCGGTACATCATGAATCTCAGCAGCACAACCGAAGCCGACCGCAGGGTCGTGACCGTGAATGAAAGCAGGATTGATGCAGCGGTGGCGTTGGCATTCAAAGAAAAGATGCGTGCCCAGACGGAGGATGGACCAGACCTCATCATCTTGGACCTGCATCAAGTGCAATTCGTTGACTCAAGCGGACTTGGTGCGATCGTCGCATCGATGAAGGTGATGGGACCCGGGCGCACACTGGCGCTTGCCGGGTTGAACCCCACGGTTGAAAAAGTGTTTCGGCTGACACGGATGGACTCTGTTTTCAAACTCTTTCCCAATCTTGATGACGCGCTGGAGGGGCTTGCCAGTTGACACATGGGGCAAGGCAAATGACCCAAGAGTGTGCTGAAGCCACTGTGCGAATGAAGTTCAAAAGCGGGCCAATGGCCGTGCGCGCTGCACTGTCTCATGTGTTGAATGAGCTTCAAGAAGCTGGTGCCGACACCGAAGACCTTGGCACGGTTGAGATCGCGTTAGCCGAAGCCATGAACAATATCGTGGAACACGCATACCCGGAAGGCTCCGAACCCGGACCAATTGATGTCGACTGTCGCGCAACAAACGGCGTCTTGCATGTTCGCATCGTGGACGACGGATTGCCGATGCCCGGCGGCGCACTGCCGGAGGGAAAACAAGCGAATCTGGACACTGACTTGCTTGATCTGCCCGAAGGCGGCTTTGGTTGGTTCCTGATCCAGGAACTCGCGCTTAGCGTGGATTATGCCCGCATATCAGACCAAAATGTGTTGAACATGCAATTGACTCTGCAAACTCGGCAATGATCGCACCCGCCTTAGAAATCTGATTTCAAACAGAATTGTACGCTTCGGTAAAAGAAAGTTAACGCGTGTCAGCCGCGTTCACAATTCATTAACTTTGCCGCATTCTTATCCCAAAGAACCTTCTTTCCTTCACAGTTCCGCCCGAAACGAAGGGCATTTTCATTATTGTAGCTGCATATAGCTTCCCCCGGTGTCGCGCTTTACAGCCCCCACCCAGTGTGCGACGCCGGGGTACTTACTCTCCCACAAAATCTTGGAAAACATGGCCGCTCGCGTTAGGTATCCGCGCACGATACGTGACGGAGTTCTTCATGCGCGATTTCCATTTCCCGGGGCGTTCCCCGGTTCTGGCACAGAACGGGCTCTGTGCCACATCTCATCCTCTTGCTGCGGCGACCGCCATCGAAGTTCTGAAATCAGGTGGTAACGCAATGGATGCCGCCATTGCAGGCGCAGTACTGCTTGGCATTTGCGAGCCCCAAATGACCGGAATTGGCGGAGATTGCTTTGTTCTGTGGTCCCGCCCCGGATTGCCCGTCAAATCGCTGAATGGCTCCGGACGCGCGCCGGCCAAAGCGTCTGCTGCGGATCTACGCGCCAAAGGCCACACCACAGTGGCACTCAGAAACCCCGAGGCCGTTACAATCCCCGGCGCAATAGACGCATTCTGCGCACTTTCCGAGGCCGAAGGAAAACTGGGCCTCGACCGTTTGCTCGCCCCGGCCATCCACTATGCAGAAGAAGGCGTCCCTGTCGCACCGCGTGTCGCCTTTGACTGGGCCAACGATGCAGGCACGTTGCAAGGCAACGCTCGCGACGCATTCCTGATCGATGGCAAAGCGCCGACAGCCGGACAGATATTCCGTGCGCCCGGACAGGCCGAAGTATTGCGCCGCATCGCAAAAAACGGGCGCGATGCATTCTACCAAGGCGAGATAGCAGAAGACATGTGCGCAGCGCTCAAAGCCGCAGGGGGGGTGCACACAGTCGAAGACTTCGCGGCCACCGCCGCCACACACACCGATCCCATCAAAGGTGACTATAAAGGAACCGATCTGTGGGAGCATCCGCCCAACGGGCATGGCGCAACCGCGATCCTGATGCTCAACATCCTGAAAAACTACGATATTGCGTCGATGGACCCAATGGGTACGCTGCGCGCACATATCGAAGCCGAAGCCGCCAAGCTCGCCTATGACACGCGCAATCGCTTGCTTGCCGATGCCGATCACACCACCCGGCTGGACCACATGTTGTCACAAGACACGGCTGACAAGCTGGCCGCCTTGATTGATCCAAAAAGCGCGATGCAGAATGCGACCTCCGTGTCCGAAGCAGTGCATAAGGACACAATTTACATCACGGTTGTGGACCGCGACCGCATGGCCGTGTCGCTGATTTACTCAATCTTCCACGGGTTTGGCTCCGGTATCGCCAGCGAAAAATTTGGTATCCTGCTGCAAAACCGCGGCGCTGGATTTAGCCTCGAAGAGGGGCATCCCAACGAAATGGCCCCTGGCAAGCGCCCAATGCATACGATTATCCCGGCCATGCTGGCCGAAGGCGATCGTGTCACGACACCTTTCGGGGTCATGGGTGGGGCGTACCAACCCAATGGCCACGCGCGGTTTATGTCCAATATCAAGGACTTCGGAATGGATCTACAAACCGCTCTCGATGCGCCACGCAGCTTTTCAGACACTGGCGTCATGAAAGTCGAACGTGGTTATTCCGATCAAGTGCGCGCCGAACTGGCAGAAATGGGCCACGACGTGCAGATACCGGACACGCCGATTGGCGGCGCTCAGGCGATCCACATTCAAGACACAGGCGTGTTGGAAGGCGCGTCCGATCCACGCAAGGACGGTTGCGCTTTGGGTTACTGAGATCAGTTCAGCTGGAAATGCAGCGGATATTGGCCATCTTCAAACGGGCCAAACAAGTCCGGGATATCCGGATGGTCTACCGGTTCGCCGCTGTAATCCGCGATCAGGTTCTGTTCGGACACATAGGCCACATAGTAACTTTGATCATTTTCGGCCAGCAGATGGTAGAACGGCTGCTCTTTGGACGGGCGGCTGTCTTCCGGAATCGACTCGTACCATTCGTCAGTATTCGAGAACTCAGGGTCCACATCAAACACCACACCCCGAAAGGGGTGTTTGCGATGGCGAACCACTTGTCCGAGGTGATATTTTGCACGCGTGTGAAACATAACTTTACAGCCCTTAGACCTGCTTAGTACTCAATAAAAGGGGGTCTTGTCCATTTTTTGGGCCATTTTTTACGGAAACAGTGTGTGAACCTGACATTAACAGTACTTGAGGTTGTGGCGCCGGTGTTCCTGTTGGCTGCTGTCGGCTTTGCCTGGGTAAAGGTGGGGCTGGAGTATCGTATCCAGTTTGTCACCCGACTTGCGATGACCATGGCCGTGCCCTGCCTGATCTTCGTGTCTTTGATGCAAACCAAGATTGACGCGAGCGCCCTGACGACGCTGAGCCTTGCGACTGTTGCCGCCTATGGCACCATCACCGTTGTGATGGCCGCAATGGTCTTTTTGCTCCGCCTCAATCGCCGAACCTACATCACCCCGCTGACGTTTGGGAACACTGGCAATCTCGGCCTGCCACTCGCCCTTTTTGCGTTCGGAGACACAGGTCTCAGCTATGCGATCGTGCTTTTTGCGATCATGGCCGTTTGGAATTTCACATATGGGCTATGGGTTGTCGCTGGGGGTGGTTCACTTTGGAAAGTCGTGCAGGAACCGATGGTTGGTGCGACATTGCTGGGCGCGCTGTTCTTATGGCAAGGCTGGCAGACGCCGACCTTTCTGACCAACACGCTTGAGCTGATCGGTCAGATGGCGATTCCCTTGATGTTGATCACATTGGGGGTTGCGGTAGCTCGACTGAAACCCGGCGGCATCTGGAAAGCCACCATCCTGTCATTGGTGAAACTCGCTGTTTGCACCGGTATCGCTTGGGCGACTGGCGTGTGGTTTGGTCTCGACAAGGTCGCGTTTGGTGTTTTGGTGCTTCAATGCGCAACCCCGGTGGCCGTCACGTCTTATATGTTGGCCGAAAAGTTTAACGCTGATTCCGACGCCGTCGCTGGGTTGGTCGTAGTTTCAACCCTGATATCTGTCGGCGCGATCCCGCTGCTTTTAGGGCTGCTGCTCTAACAAAACGTGATTTCAAACTCGCGTGAAAACCGGTACACTACAGCAAAACAAACATAAGCGAGATTGAGGATGAGCAGATCCTTTCGCGCACTGATCTTGATGGCGTTGCTGGCGTCGTGCGGCAGCAGCTACAACTCATCGCCGCGCAACTTGGACAACGCCTGTTCGATTGTGAAACAGCGCCCTGAATACCTTCGGGCGTTCAAAGCAACCGAGCGGAAATGGAACGTGCCAGTGCATGTGCAAATGGCCACGATCTATCAGGAAAGCAAATTCGTTGCCGATGCGCGCACGCCGTTCAAGTACGTGCTGGGCGTGATCCCGATGGGCCGTCAAAGCTCGGCCTTTGGGTACTCGCAGGCGCTGGATGGCACTTGGGACGAATACCAACGTTCCACCGGAAAACGCAGCGCCAAGCGCAACCGCATCCGGGACGCGACAGACTTCATGGGCTGGTACATGAACGAAACCAAGCGTCGCAATGGCATCGCTTTGACGGATGCGCGCAATCAATACCTCGCCTATCACGAAGGCCATTCCGGGTTCGCGCGCCGCAGCTACAATCGCAAAAGCTGGCTGGTTCGCGTGGCAAACGAGGTCGGCGCGCGATCGAAACGCTACCAAGCACAACTCCGGTCTTGCTGAATCGCCTGAGCTAGGCGGACAAAATATGTCGCACCTCGCGCGGAACGCGCGGGGTTCAGTTTAACAGCAGACTAGTCCCGACCACCGCCAGAGATATACGGCCCCACATCAAACTTGGAATTCGGGATGCTGGCACGCTTGTCCAAATCCCCAAGGATCACGGTCGTCGAATTGCCGTCCCCATCGTTGATCACCCACTGACGCAGCTCGACCGGGTTCGCGGTAAACAACATCTGGATGTTGCCGTATTCCGGGTTCTCCGGGTCCTGAGCCGTCACAACGGTCGCGCTGCCATCAAAGCTATGTCCGGTGCCCATGTTCGCCCGGCCCAAATCCACATTCCGCGCCAATATGATCGACAACGGTGTGCGGTTCAGAGGATACGCCTCGGATGAGTCATTGGACTTCGGATCCACGATCACAACTGTTTGCGAGCCGACAATCACCTGCGTTGCATTGGCACCGCTATACTCAAACCGCATCTTGCCGGGGCGTTTGATCAGGATCGTGCCGGGATCAATGGTCCCGTCATCGTTGATCTGCGTGAACTCGCCTTTAGCGGACTTCAACTGATTGAGGTACTTGGATATCGCATTCAGTGACAGTTTCTCCGCAGCGGCCGGTCCTGCCAGAACCAACGCCAGAACACATACCAAAATCCGCATCGCGGCTGCTCCTCACTATTTGTCTTGGCAAACACATAAGCGCCCGCCCCCTGTTATGCGATAGCAAAGGAAACGGGCGTCATTTGATCGGCGGGAACTTACTGTTCCGGAACCAGAATTTCGCGTTTACCCACATGGTTGGCAGAGGATACGACGCCTTCGTCTTCCATCTGCTCCACCAGACGCGCGGCTTTGTTATAGCCAATCGCCAGTTTACGCTGAATGTAAGAGGTCGAGCATTTGCGATCGTGGATCACAATCGCCACTGCCTGATCGTAAAGCGCGTCCTCACCATTGGTGTTCCCACCAAGGCCCAGTACCGCGTCAATACCGTCCGCCTTTTCATCCGCTGGACCTTCAACAACGCCACCGACATAAGACGGCGGGCCAAAGGCCTTGAGGTGGTTCACGATCTCTTCGACTTCCTCATCACTAACAAACGGCGCATGGCAACGGGTGATCTTTGCCCCACCCGCCATGTAAAGC
>CAZDXI010000088.1:0-10671 GCA_964509095.1 uncultured Rhodobacterales bacterium | reverse complement strand
GGCGCGAGATGGGGTCCATGATCGGCGTCGATATCACACAAGCCGCTGGGCTGATCCCGTTTGACGCGATGAACCCTAAAGTCGATTTCGTCGTCTCCACGTCCCTTAAATGGATGTGCGGCACGCCGGGCGCGGGTATCCTCTATGTGGACAAGGACCTTGTGCTCGACCTGCAACCCGAAGGGCGTGGCTGGTTCTCCCAGAACAACCCGTTTTCTTGGGACCTTGATAAGTTTGAATTCGCCCCAGACATCCGCCGCTTTGACTCCGGTACGCCCGGCTCTTTCGCGGCTTTGTCCTCGGTTCCGGCCCTGAAATGGCATTCAGAACAAAACCACGCCGATCTCGCCGCACATAACCGGGCGCTGGTGGATCGCATCATTGCCCGCGCCGATGCTCTGGATCTGCCTTTGCATTCCCCTCGGGACCCGGACGCGCGTGGCGGTTCGGTTATGCTGCGCTTTCCCGACAAGGCCGAGGCTGCCGCAACCGTCGGGGCTTTGAACGTCGAAGGTCTAAGCGTCGATTTCCGGGGCCCGCTTCTGCGTTTGTCGCCGGGCACTGTCACCGCAGCCCACACCATCGACACCGTGTTCGATATCACTGCGGATACCCTGTCCCGTCGTCGTCGCCGCTTTGCTGGCCAGCGCGAGGCGCGCACGACGCAGGAGGGCGCGATGAGCAGCGCCTCAACCCTTGCCGAGTTCGCCAAACTGCTCCTCTCCGGCCAGATCAAAATCGTCGACTGCACCGCAGAGCTTGGCCCCGACACCCCCATCCTGCACCTCCCCGAAGATTTCGCGAAGAACACGCCGCAGGTCGAGATTCACAAAATCTCAGAATACGACGCCGATGGCCCGTTCTTTGCGTGGAATTGGCTCAAACTGGGTGAGCATTCCGGCACTCACTTCGACGCACCGCACCATTGGATCAGTGGCAAGGACTTCGCGGACGGCTTCACCGATACGCTCGACGTTCAGCGCCTGATCGCCCCTGTGAATGTCATCGACTGCTCGGCTGAGGCCGCCGCTGACCCGGATTTCCTTCTGACCGCCGAGGCCGTCAAAGCGTGGGAGGCCGAGCATGGTCCCATCAATCCCGGTGACTGGGTGGTCATGCGCACTGACTGGGACAAGCGTGCCCACGATGCGGCCCTGTTCCTCAACGACGATCCAGACCCGCATGAGGATGGCTCTCATTCCCCCGGCCCCACGACCGAGTGCATGGATTACCTGATTTCGCGCGGGATTGTCGGCTGGGGCAGCCAGTGCATCGGCACGGATCATGGGATGGCAGGTAAGTTCGCGCCGCCCTACCCGGCGCATAACTACCTGCATCGTGACAATTGCTTTGGCCTCGCCAGCCTCGCCAATCTCGACCAGCTTCCGCCCAAAGGCGCTGTGTTGATTGCGGCCCCTTTGAAGATCGCGCACGGCACCGGTTCTCCGATCCGCGCACTGGCGCTGGTTCCGAGCTGACTTATGGCGTCGGCGAAAAACGCTGACACATCACGTATCAAGCCACGCATTGAAGTCTTTGATGTCAGACAGCGTTAGGTGATGCAGAGTTTTGCCAGGGCGCCTGAGCGCACGGTGGTCTTACCAAATCTCAAACCTGTGCGCTTACACCTTCCCCCGCTAGCTGCGTGGACTGAAACTTTTCGGGTAAAACCGTTGGGACGGCTGCGCGATCAGGTCAGATGGATCTCGTGATCCTTATCCGAACCGCGCGCCGCGGATCGGCCATCTGTAAGTTACGGCAGGCCTGCCTCCTGATATCTCTTTTCTCTCACTCCCAGCCTTCAGCCTGCCACGCCACATGCGTGACGCGGGCCGCATCATCAGTCTTGCAATGGTGCGCCAGCAATGCTCACATGACAGCCGGGGAGGCTTCAGAGATGTTTCTGGGATACGTGAAACGCACCGAGCGCGGCTCGATCGACAGCCGCATGGCAGAATTGGCTGCGCGCGCTGTTGCTCAGGGCTTGAACGTATCCGGTGTCGTTCAGACCAACATTCCGCGAGCCGAAACCCACCGCTGTGACATGGATGTACAGGTTTTGCCGGATGGCGAAATTATCCGCATATCACAGGACTTGGGCCCGGCTGCACGGGGGTGCTGGCTGGATCCGTCCGCGTTGGAACACGCGGTGGAACTGGTGACCCAAAGCCTCAGCACGGCGACGGACCTTCTGATCGTGAATAAATTCGGCAAGCACGAAGCATCCGGGCGCGGTTTCCGCCCCGTGATCGGCGAAGCGCTAGCCATGGATATTCCTGTGATCGTCGGGCTCAACGGCACCAATCAAGATGCCTTTGACAGTTTCGCAGATGGCATCGCATTTGACCTTGCCGCTGACCCTGCACGCTTTGACGACTGGCTGACGTCGGTGTCCAAACCCTCCGACAAACGCGCCTGACGCGCTGCCTACGACAGCCACGCCGCATAGTCGCTGACCAGCAAGTGCGCGGGCGCTTCGTCTTCTTCCACGTCCGCAAAACGGCCAATGGGTTCGCGGAAGATGTTGTCGGTCTCGTCGTCATTCACTGTTGACACCTCACCGATAAGAACGTCGCCGCCCTCACCCCAGAAAGCATGCCAATCCCCTGGGCGCAGCGTCACGCTTTCCCCCGGAGCAAGTGCCAGACGCGTTCCGGGCCCAAAGGAGCGCACGATCCCATCGCACATGACCTGACCACCGCGATCTTCGGCGAAGTTGCCCGCATCATCTGATCCGTAAAGTTCGACCACCAGCGTCGCACCGCCTCGGTTGATGATGTCTTCAGCCTTGATGACATGGGTGTGCATCGGCGACAGCTGATCTTGCCGTGAGATGAGAAGTTTCTCGGCATAGCACATGCCTCCCCCACCCGTCAGATCAGACAGCAGACCATTGCGTAGCGTGAAAAGGAACAAACCCATTTCGTCGAAGTTGCCTGCGCCGTAATCGGTGATGTCCCAACCACATCGCGCGTCGATCACATGTCGTGCGGCTTCGGAATTTGTTTTGAACACCTCGGGCGTCCAGCGCGCAAACGGCGGCAAAACGAAACCGTGGCGGGCCATCAATGCGTCAGCCTCCGCCATGATGGCGTTGATTTCAGATCGCTTCATAAGGTCAAACTCGCTGCTCGTTGTCGCCAAAGAAGTGCAGCCGATCCGTATCGAATTTCAAGCCGACTGTCTGCCCTTCGATTTCATCTGCTGATCCGGCTGTCCGCACAGTGATCCGCCCCAATTCCCCACATTCAACATAGTGGAAGTAATCTGCACCGAGGTATTCGCTGACTTCGACGGTGCCATCACAATGTCCCTGCCCCATCGGAACAACGTCGACATGTTCCGGGCGAATGCCAAGATGAACGGCGCTTGGGGCCGCGATGGACGCAAGAGGTGAACCCGACGCACAGGTCATCATGTTCATCTTTGGACTGCCAATGAACTGCGCGACAAAGACGTTGTCGGGGCGCTCATACAGCTCGCGCGGCGCGCCCACTTGCATGATTTGCCCATCCTTCAAAACGACGATGCGATCCGCCAATGTCATGGCTTCCACCTGATCGTGGGTCACATAGACCATCGTGCTGGCCAGTGCCTTGTGGAGGCGCGCGATCTCGAACCGCATGTCAACGCGCAACGCTGCATCCAGGTTTGACAATGGCTCATCGAACAAGAAGCCTTTGGGTTTGCGCACAATCGCACGGCCAATCGCCACCCGCTGACGCTGCCCGCCTGACAGATCTTTGGGTCTGCGGTCCAGATAGTCGTTCAGCTTCAGCATGTCGGCAGCATGGCCAACCTTATCATCGATCTCAGACTTTGAAGCGCCTGCCGTTTTCAATGCGAACCCCATATTTTCTTCGACAGAAAGGTGCGGGTAAAGGGCATAGGATTGAAACACCATCGCCAGTTCACGCTCGGATGGGACCTTGTGCGTCACATCATCGCCATCCAGCAGAATGGCGCCGCGGCTGGTTTCCTCCAACCCGGCGATCATGCGCAAGAGCGTCGATTTCCCGCAACCGGACGGCCCCACAAAGATGATCAATTCACCGTCGCGGATGTCCAGATCCACACCTTTGATGACCTGAACGTCGCCGAACCATTTCTCAACCGCTTTGAGACTGATTGATCCCATGTCTGTCTCCCTTGCGTGCCTCAGGCAACGCCTTCCAGTTTTGTCTCTGCCTGCCAAGACAGCCAAACGGCAGCCGTCCAAGAGAAGTTGTTGCCCACGCATCCTTCGCCTGTCAGCGGGTTGAAACACTCCCAAAACCCAGAGCGTTCAATGGCCCGGCACAGATCACCGCGCACGCGGGCCGACATTTCGCTCTCACCTTGCTCGGCCAATCCAAGCGCGGTCATGTAATTCATTTGCGGCCAGACCGGACCACACCAATAGCGCTGCGCTTCAAAGTCTGGCGCATCAGGGTCCCAGCTGGGCAGCATATAATTCACCTTGGCAGCGATCCGCTGCATGTTCTGCAGGGTGCGCGCGCGTTGTTCGGGACTGCCCGCATCGGCATAAAAGCAAAGCGCACTGCAGTTGCTAAACCCGGCAGAGAACGCACCAGAGCGCATGTCGCGTGCTGTGAACGCGCCGAGGTCCTCATTCCAGATCGTGTCAGTGGCCGCCTCTGCTTTGGCAATCCATCCGTCAATCTCGTCCAGAACGGCTTGGGGTTTGCCGAGGCTCTGCGCCATCGCGCGCAAATCCTTGTCCGCACGCAACAGCACGAAATGGATGTTTGGATCGGCCATCAGGAACGGGCTTTCATCCGTAAGTCGCCGCTGATCCCAGCCGATGCTGGCACCGAATTGTACGATCGTCAGATACTTGTCGTATTGTTCCTGACTGGGGCGAAACTTGGGATCGACATGCTTGTTATCCATCCGAGTGTAGGGTTCCAGATCATCCGCAACAGCCATCCCCCGCAGGCCGATATTCCATTCAGGACAGTTGTCGCGGCCTGTCTCCCATGGATGGACCGTGGTCACGATTCCATCCACCGTACGTGCATCGTGAAACCATTTGTTGAACGCAAAGACCGCATCAAACACATCTGCCCGGCGCGCGGCTCCGTTTGTCCCTTCTGTCAGATTTCGCACGACAGTGGCCAAGACCGGCGGCTGGGAAATTCCCGTGGACGGGATCGGGCCCAAAGTCTTGCCCCAGCGGGACGGGCCTGGAAAATAGTCAGGATCGTCTTGCCGAAAGATAATCGACGGGATCATACCGCCTGGCCATTGGCCTTCCAGAAGTGACGTGATCTCTGTCCAAGCGCGGGCCGTATCATAGGTCGCAATGCCCAAGGCAACAAAGGCGCTGTCCCAATTCCACTGGTAGGGATACAGACCGTTGGTCGGAATCGTGAAGGATCCACGGTCATTTCGCGCAAGGATATCAATTGCCTGTTGTGTACGTGTCATCAAATCACCCTTTCACGCTGCCAGCCGTCAAACCGGCGACAAGAAATCGTTCAAACCACAGGAACAGCGCAAGGACCGGCACTGTCGCGATCACCGCACCCGCCATCAGATGTTGGCGCGGAACTTCTGATGAGTTCAGCTCTGCGATCCCACGCGACAACGTGTAAAGGTCCACATTGTCGAGGAACATGAACGCGAACAAAAACTCGTTCCAAGCGATCATGAACACATAAAGAGCAACGGAGGCGAGCGCAGGCAATGCCAGCGGCAACGTGATCTTGCGGATCACGTTGATGCGCGTCAGCCCGTCCATTAGACCGGCCTCTTCCAGCTCTGCCGGGATGCCCCGGAAATACCCCTGAAGCATGTAGAGCGCGACCGGGATCGTCGTTGCCGGATAGACAAACAACAGCCCCCAAAGCGTGTTGCGCAGCCCCAGTTGAGAGAAAATCGCGTAAAGCGGGATCACCAGCACGATCATCGGAACCATGTAAATCAGCAGGATCGACCGGCTGAGGAACTTTTGCCCCGGAAAGCGCAGACGCGCGACGGCATAGGCTCCGGGCACCGCAAAGAACAGAGTGATAGCGACAGTTGCCACCGACACCAACGTCGAGTTCAGCAGGTAAGTACCAAAATGGTATTGCGTGAACAGCTCGACATAGCTGCGAAAGAGGGCCGCGAACCCCTGTCCAAAGTCGACAGAGAAATCGAGCGGATTGGACAGCAGAAGTTGCTGGTTCTTGAGGCTCATCATCACCATCACAAAGAACGGCAGCGCGACAGCAATGGTGAAGGTCACAAGACCAAAGCCTTTCAGAAACCTCAGACACAGAACCTCGACGTTGTAGCGTTTTTCGTGCCCCGGTCCGAGGTCGCGGGCCATAATATGGATGGATTGGATTACCAGCACCGCAGTGATCAACGTAAAGACGATCTGCCCAAGCCAATACGTGCCGAGCTCCAGCCCCAAAGGCTGCGCACCCGAGGCAATGGTGAGCACCACGATAAACGCCAAGCCCGCCAGCGCACGCAGGCCCATTCCACGACGCGCATACGCTTGCGACGTCAGCACAGCGGCGGCCACCAGACCTGCGATGGCCCCTGCGGTGACTTGCGGCTGAAACGTCAGGCCGGACACGAACAGCGCGAGCAGCGTGACAATGATGGTCCAGATTGCGCCCCATAGCGCACCGAAGACGAGGCAAAGATAGAAGATATTGCCAAACCGGCTCATTGCTCATCCTCCGGTGAAAATTTGAAGAAGATGATCGAGAAGCACAACAGCACAAGGAACACGACCACGGCCACCGCGGCCCCTGCCCCCAAGTTCGACACTGCGAAGGCCTGTTCATACACATTAACGGTCAGCGTGCGCGTGCCCGCCGCCCCGCCCGTCAGCAGGAAAATGTCGTCGAACTTGTTGAACGTCCAGATAAAGCGCAACAGGAACAGCACCGCCATAATGCCCATCAATTGCGGCAGAGAGATAAAGCGGAACTGCTGCAACGGGGTCGCGCCGTCGATCTCAGCGGCTTCATAAATATCCGTCGACATCGATTGCATACGGGCAAGAATGAACAGCATCGCCAACGGAAAGTAGCGCCAGATCTCGAAGATGATGACAACGGTCAGGGCGACCGGAAACTGGAATGTCAGTCCAAGGATTGAGATATCTACGGCCCGCTGCCCGAGGAAATTGATAGGGCCGTCGATCACCCCCAATTGCACCAGCAGCGCGTTGAGCGTGCCACCCGGACCGGGATCCAAAAGCAGCACCCACGCCAGCGCAACAGCAATCACCGGGGCCACGTAAGGGGACAAAAACAGCCCCCGCAAAAAGCTGCGCCCGGCGAAGGTGATGTTCATGAGCTGCGCGGCAAACAGGCCCATCACCAAGGCACCAACAGTGCCTGCGATCGTGTAATACATGGACGCCCAAAGCACCGACCAGAAATCAGAGGCGTTGAAGACTTTACGGAAATTGTCGAGCGTGAAATCGTCATTGGTCAGGATGTTCTCTGGGACGAAATCAAAGGCAGGCTTTGTCTCTTTGATGTTCACCGGCGCATCCAGAAAGGCTTGCGTCGCGCCCACCTTTACAAAGATGTCTTCGCGTTTCCCGGCTTCGTAGTCGCCCAGATCACAGCGCAGGGCCCGGTCAGTCAAAGTGCAGCGTTCGTCGACCGACAGCACATCAAGGTTCGCCGGCAGTGTGTCGATCATGATGACATCTGCTATGTCGCTTTTGCGCGATGAATTGCGGGCGCGGTAGCGGATGTCGGCTGTGTCTCCCACGGCGTCCAGATCGCCCATCAAACGCTCGTTCACAAGAATTGCGGGCGCGCGCAAATCCCCAAGCGTGACGGGTTTGAAGCTAATCCAGACATTGGCAAACAGCGGGAACAGAACCACCGACAAGACGATCAGAAACGTCGGCAGAAGCAACATATACGCAAAGCGCATCTCGCGCTTGGCCAATGGACCAAGGCCCTTGGGTGGCGTGTTCTGTGTCATGTGGTGTTCCGGTCAAAGGCCGGGCGACACGCAATCGTGCCGCCCCGGCTTGTTCAAAGGCCGAGCGCTTTGTGCTCTGCCACGATCTTGTCTGCGGCGTCTTGGACAGACAATTCACCATCCGTCATCTCACGGATCACGCGGGACATGATCTGGCTGTTGATAACCTTGGACGCGTTGGCCAATTGACCGCTATCCACACCCCAGCGGTCTCCGACGGACAGGCCCGCAACGATGTCGTCAATGACCTGCTGCGGATAAATGTCTGCCAATGGCGCCTTGCGATCGACACCCACATCCAGACCGGCCCAAGTCGTTTCATACTCTGTTGAGCCTGCATCAGGACCTTTGCGAACCGGGAATTTACCTTCGGGCGCTTGGCTCAGCCAGTGACCGTATCCTTCGGAGAGGAGGAATTTGACGAATTCCTGCGCGACTTCTGTGTTGGCATCCGCCGTGATGCCCATGTAACGCACGTCGGACCACGCAGCCCCATCAGAGTTGCCGGGGCCAGACACCATCGTGGCAAAACCCGTGTTGCCAGCCAGTTCCTTGGTTGTCGGATCGTCGTTGATGGTGACCGGCGCGCTATCGCGTAGGCCACCCAGTTCATCAAGGATCGAAGGCGACCAGATGACCATCGCGGCCTTTCCATCAAGGTAAAGCTCGCGGGATTGCGACCAGTACAGATCCCCTTCCGGTGATGCGGCGACGAGGTCTTGGTAAAGCTCCAGCAATTGCACAAGATTGGTGGTGTCTTCGTTGATCGAACCGTCCGCGTTCACGGGCGAATAGCCGGTGGCCAGCGACAGATGCTCAATCAACTGCATCATATAGCCTTCGTCGATCTTGGTTGCCGCAACGAAGCCATACATCTCGGGCGGGTTGTGCAAGGCCTTGATCCCGGCGCGGATGGCGTCAAACGATGTGGGTGCCGCCAAGCCGTTTGCCTCGAACAAATCGTTGCGGAAGACAACCATTTGGGTCCAGCCATCTGTGGGCACGGACACGATTTCCCCGTCAGAGGACGCCATGCGGATCGGACCTGCAGCAAAGGTATCAACACCCAAATCGTTGACGACCTCATCCGCAGCAGCCGTATCGAGAAGCCCCGCCTCAGCATAGGGCAACAGGTGCTGCACGGTGTGGTTCAAAACATCTGGCAAATCGCCTGCGGCAAAGGCTGCCGTCGCGCGCGTTTGGATGTCGGATTCCTCAACCGGGATGAGCTCAACAGTGTGGCCCGTCTTTGCAGTAAAGTCGGCTGCCATCTGTTCTTGGATGGCCATCCGCTCAGGTTGGACTTCCATCGTCCAGACACGAATGTTGTCCGCTGCAGCCGCACTCACAAGTGCGGTCGACAGCATCAAGCCAGTCAAGAGGGCTTTGGTGCGTTTCATTTTGTTTCCTCCCGTAATGAAACTTGGGGTTGGCCCGCCCTGTGTGGCACGGGTCCATCGGTCTTGCGGCGTACCAAGTGGGCACGCTGTAATTCTTGCAGTTTGGTCGGATCAGCGCCGTCGATAATCGCCAGCACCATATCCCCAAGACGACGCCCCGCATGTGACTGTGGTTGCGCCATTGTCGTCAGTGGTGGATTGGCGTGCTTGCCAAAGTGCAGCCCATCATAAGCAATCACGGACACGTCTTGCCCCGGCACAAGATTGCGGGCGTGCAGCGTTTCCAACGCGCCAAGCGCCATCATATCTGTGACACAGACAATGGCCGTCGGCGGGTTGGGCAAATCCAGCAAAATCCCACTCGCCGCTGTGCCGCCCTCGTCGGTGAACTCGGCAATCTGGATGAGATCTGCATCCTGTTCGAGACCGTTGTGGCTCAGACCGCGCAGATACCCATCAAGACGTTCCTGTGCGAACTGGTATTGCAGAGGCGCGCCTATAAATCCGATCCGGCGGTGACCAAGCTGCGCGAGGTGGTTAACAGCCGTCACAAAGGCGTCTTCACCGTCCACATCATACCACGCATAGTTGTCGCTCTTGGCCGTGCGCCCATGCACCACGAACGGACAGTCCAGCTTTTGCATCAGCTTGACACGCGGGTCATTCTTGAGAGGCCTGGAAAACACCAGACCGGCGATCCGCCCCGATCGAACGAGGCGTTCCACATTCGCCAAATCACCGACCGACGCATCGGCCTGACTGACAAGCAAATCCCAGTTTCGCGCACTTAGCGCCTCACCCAGACCTGCCAGCAGTTGCCCGACAAAAGGCTGCGCGTTGGCCCCGATCTGGCGCGGCATCAGGTAACAAATCGTTTCGGGCGTCCCAATCGACAGTCGCCGCGCGTTCTGGTTCGCACGATACCCAAGCTGGTCTGCGGCTTCTTTAACACGTGCACGGGTTGCGGGGCTGATATCGGAGTAGTCATTGAGCGCACGGCTGACAGTGCTGACCGTCAAACCCAAGTGTTGCGCAAGCGCTTTAAGATTGACTGACTTATCGGCCACCGAATCTACCTCCGTACCGAAACGCTATCCGAAACCGATTTCGGATCGCAAGCGAAAACGGTTTCGGAGTACGATATGAGCGCTTCTTCACCTGACTTAGCACGCGCGCCTTAACCTGACTGTCATCCGGAACAGGATGCTTTGCGCGAAGAGGCAGCTGATTATACGACCCGGTCCATGAACCGATACGTGCTTGAAGAGTCGAGGCCTACAGCGGCGGTCGCGTCCTAGCTGAATGCCAACAGGTCCCATCGATG
>CAZDXI010000087.1:9117-10673 GCA_964509095.1 uncultured Rhodobacterales bacterium | reverse complement strand
ATGGCGCAGGGCCAATGGTCATTTCCGGCCTTGCGTGGTCCGGGCATGGTCAGATTACCCGCGTGGATGTCTCCAAGGATGGCGGCATCACGTGGGAAACCGCGCGGCTTGGCAAGCAGGGTGACACCAAGGCGTTAACCCGGTTCTACCTTGATACCCAATGGGATGGCGCGCCGATGCTTCTGCAAGCCCGTGCGATGGATGACACAGGGTACGTTCAGCCAACCAAAGAGCAACTGCGCGAACAGCGTGGCGAAAACTCCATCTATCACAACAACTGCATCCAGACTTGGTATGTTGACGCAGAAGGAAATGCAGAGAATGTCGAAGTCTCCTAATCTCCTTATTCCCGGGCTGGGTGGCACGGCTTTGGTGCTGGGGCTCGCCTATGGCATGTCCTCGCGCGACTATGGGGCCGACAAGATTGAATCGCTGGAACGGCAAGTGCAGACCGTGACCGAGCGTGCCTCCGCCCTGTCTGATGAAGCCGCGCGCGCTGCGGAACTGGAACTCAAGATCGCCGAAGTGCAGGAGGTCGCTGCTTCCCGCGTGGCCAGTCTGACTGCGCCTGCACCGAAGGTCGACGGCACCTTTGGTATCGGACGCGCCGCCTTGCCGGAAGAGATCGCCGCTTGGGATGTGGACGTTCTGCCCGACGGGCGGGGTTTGCCCGAAGGCTCCGGTGATGTGTTGACCGGGGAAGAGGGCTTTGTGGATCGCTGCGCGTCCTGTCACGGCGACTTTGCCGAAGGAGTGGACAACTGGCCGGTTCTGGCGGGCGGCATGGACACGCTCGCGGATGAAGACCCGGTCAAGACGGTGGGTTCCTACTGGCCGCATCTGTCCACGGCTTGGGACTATATCCATCGCTCCATGCCATTCGGTGAAGCCGGTACGCTGAGCGCGGATGAGACTTATGCGATTGTCGCCTACATCCTCTATTCGAATGATCTTGTGGATGAGGAATTTACGCTAAGTCACGAGAATTTCGCGGATTTCGACATGTATAACGCGAACGGCTTCGTCATCGATAACCGCCCGGAACAAGAATATGCGGCGTGGCGGACTGAGCCTTGCATGGAAAACTGCAAAGACGAAGTCACCGTCACCATGCGCTCGGTGTTTCTTGTGGACACCCCGACTGAGGGTGGCTCGGAATCGGTGATGAACCACGCGACACTCGACAATGTGCCGAGCTTCACAGCCGCCGGCCCGTCCTTCATCCCCGAAGGCGCGCCCAAGCCTCAGCCCGCAGCGGTGACTGCGCAAGAGACCCCGGCGGATGACGCTGTGGATCTCGTGGCAGCAGGCAAGAAAGTGTTCAAGAAATGCAGTGCATGCCACCAGATTGGTGCGGGGGCCGAGAACAAGACCGGCCCACAGCTGAACGGTATCTTTGGGCGCACGATTGGGGGCATGGAGGGGTTCAAATACTCCAAGGCGTTCCAAGCCGCTGCCGCAGAAGGCCGCGTCTGGGATGAAGGACGGGCCGGCGGCTGTGAAGCTCGGTACATTGTCGAGTGTCGCGTGGTTCATCACCGATTCAGAGCCACCTT
>CAZDXI010000087.1:0-9107 GCA_964509095.1 uncultured Rhodobacterales bacterium | reverse complement strand
CGTCTGGGATGAGGCTTCAATGGCGGAATTCCTCGCCAAGCCGAAAAGCTACATAAAGGGGACCAAGATGTCGTTCTCTGGCCTGAAAAAGGACGCGGATATCGACGCCATCAATGCTTTCCTCGCGGCGCAAGGGGAGTAACGGGATGCGGTTTCTCGCTCTGATCCTGTCTTTGGCGTTGCCGAGCGCGGCGCTGTCCGAACAAGGCGATACAGCGAAGGGTGAAAAGGTCTTTGCCAAATGCAAAGGCTGTCACCAGATCGGGCAAGGTGCCAAGCACCGCATCGGCCCGCATCTAAACGGGTTGTTTGGGCGCAAGGCCGCCGGGTACGAAGACTTCAAGTATTCCAAAAGCTTCCAGCGCGCGGGCGCGGGTGGTTTGGAATGGCACGCCGACACGCTCGATGCGTTTCTGGAAAACCCGCGCGCCATGACCTCCGGCACCCGGATGAGCTTTCGCGGGATCAAGGATGCGTCCGACCGTACGCATCTGATCGCCTATCTGCGCACGTTCTCGGACGATCCGGCCAACATCCCTGAAGCGGACCCGACGGCGACAGGCACAGACCATGACCTTGACCCGGCGATCCTCGCGCTGGAAGGCGATCCGGAATATGGTGAATACCTGTCCGGTGAATGCACGACCTGCCACCAAGCCACGGGCGGAGATTCCGGGATCCCGTCCATCGTGCTTTGGCCCGAAGACGACTTCGTAGTCGCCATGCACGCCTACAAATCCAAAACCCGCAATCATCCTGTGATGCAGATGGTCGCGGGACGCTTGGGGGATGAGGAAATCGCAGCACTGGCCGCCTATTTCGCGCGCCTAACTCCAGAGTAAGGTAAGGAATTCCGCAATTGTCGATGACACCGACCTTGATGAAACTGCCGCTGTATTTCAGCAGCACACCGCGTATTTTTTGCGCGGCATTTTCATCAAAGGTCCGTCATGGCGTATTCTCGCAACCTTCTCATAACTTTAACCTTTCTGGTCTTCGCGTCCGGCGCGCAGACGCAAAACCTCGACCGCGATCTGACCGATCCGGAAGCCATCGCGCAAGAATGCGGTGGGGACGCAAATGCCGGCAAACCGATTTTTCAGGCGCAGTGCTCCACCTGTCACGCGCTCACGCCCGAGGCGCAAACCGCCTCTGCTCCACATCTTGGGGAATTGTATGGCCGTGCCTCGGGGGGGCTGGACACTTACGCGTATTCCCCGGCCATGTCGCAGACCCTCGTGGTCTGGGAAGGCGAGAGTTTGCACCAGTTTCTGGCGGGCGATCTGATCCCCGGCCATCCGGTCGTGATCGAAGAACAGGCGCGCCGCGACGTGCTGACATACCTGCGCACCGAAACGCGCCCCGCGCCCCCGGATTTTGCCGACATCACAGTTCCCGCGTCGCTTCTGTCGATGCAGGCGGATGCGGATTACGGAGAATACCTCGCTTCGGATTGCGCGGCGTGCCACAATGCGGGTGCGCAGTCGTCGGGGAATTACAACATCGCCGGACGCTCGCGGGCCGAGTTCCTGCACTTGATGCTGGCCTATCGCGCGCGTGCCTTGCCCAACCCGATCATGCAGATGACGGCCGCGCGTCTGTCGGACGACGAACTTGTCGCGCTGGCAGAGTACTTTTCATCACTCAATCCTCCCTCAGAAGGAGGATGACCCACGTCCAATTCAACGGGAGGACACTATGACTTTGAACAGACGGACTTTTATAGCGACCACGGGGGCTGTTTTGGCGGCTCCCATGCTCAAGGCCCAAGGCACCCCACGTGTGGTGGTTGTCGGCGGTGGTGCAGGTGGCGCCACGGCTGCGCGCTATATCGCAAAGGACAGCAAGGGCGCAATTGACGTCACGCTGATCGAACCGCAGCGTCGGTATTACACTTGCTTCTTCTCCAACCTCTACATCGGTGGTTTCAAGGATATGGAAGACCTCGGCCACGGCTATGCCGGTCTGGCTGCCAATCACGGTGTGAACGTCGTGCATGACTGGGCCGTGGGTGTAGACCGCGATGCCAAGACTGTAGCGCTCGCGGGTGGCGGGTCTGTGCCATATGACAAGCTGATCCTGTCACCGGGTATCGACTTCATCGATGGTTCGGTTGAGGGCTGGGACCTGTCCAAGCAATCCAAGATGCCCCATGCCTACAAGGGCGGCACACAGGCTGAAATCCTGAAAGCCCAGATCGCGGCGATGCCGCAAGGCGGGACTTTTGCGATGGTGGCACCGCCGAACCCGTATCGCTGCCCTCCGGGACCCTATGAGCGGATTTCCATGGTCGCACACTACCTCAAGGCCAATAATCCGACGGCCAAGATCATTGTGGCCGATCCCAAGCCAAAGTTTTCCAAAATGGGCCTGTTCCAGGAAGGCTGGGGCAACCATTACGAAGGCATGATCGACTGGATCGGTGATGATTTCGGGGGCGGGAACGTCTCGGTCGATGCGGACGCGATGACCGTGACCATTGATGGCGAAGAAACCAAAGTCGATGCCTGCAACGTGATCCCGGCGATGAAAGCGGGGCTTATTGCCGAAATGGCAGGCGTGACTGACGGCAACTGGGCACCGGTGAATGCAGCGGACATGTCCACCAAAGCGGACCCGGACATTCACGTGCTGGGCGACGCAAGCCAGCAGGGCGACATGCCGAAATCCGGTTTCTCGGCGAACTCTCAGGCTAAGGTTTGCGCCAATGCGGTGCGCGGAGCACTCACGGGGTCCAAAGTGTTCCCCGCGAAGTTCTCCAACACGTGCTGGTCGCTGATCGATGCCAATGACGGTGTGAAAGTTGGTGCCACCTATGAGGCGACGGACGAGAAGATCGCCAAGGTTGATGGCTTTATCAGCCAGACGGGGGAGACCTCGGATGTGCGCAAGGCGACCTACGAGGAATCTGAGGGCTGGTACACTGGCATCACCTCGGACATGTTCAGCTAAGTCTTCGCGCGCGCCGCAGGTGTTTTGCACAGACGGCGCGCGCAAATCCGGACCGGACGCTTTGGGCGCGCGGTCCATTTTGTGAACAGAATCTGAACCAAACGCGCGGCGTCATCTTGCGGATTTTGGATGTAGGACTGCAATATCTGCGCACGACTTAGATGCGGACTGTCTCGTAACGCAATGTTATCATGTGTTAAATATTGCTCGAAGTTTCGCGTGCGAAACCAGTCTTCACCGCAAGACGTGTCCGCAACGCAGTTTGCGCCAGATCAAAGTCAGAACAGAAAAAACGCGCCAAAAAGAAGTCGAGCAAGGAGTGTGCGATGAACTATCAGGACTATTTCCGCAGCGAATTGAACCGGCTTCAGGACGAAGGCAATTATCGCGTGTTTGCGGACCTTGAACGCCAACGTGGCGCGTTTCCGCGCGCGGCCAATCATGGTTTGGGACCAAAGGATGTGACGGTCTGGTGCTCTAACGATTACCTCGGTATGGGGCAGCACCCGGATGTACTGGCCGCGATGCATGACGCACTTGATCGGTGCGGCGCGGGCGCAGGGGGCACCCGCAATATCTCTGGCACAACGCATGACCATGTGCTGTTGGAACGCGAACTCGCCGACCTGCATGGCAAAGAGGCCGCGTTGCTGTTCACCTCCGGCTATGTGTCGAACTGGGCCGCGCTTGGGACGCTGGCGTCGCGCATTCCCGGCTGTGTGGTGCTGAGTGATGAACTCAACCATGCCTCCATGATCGAAGGCATCCGCCATTCGCGCGCGCAAAAGGTGATCTGGAAACACAATGACCTCGCGGATCTGGAGGCCAAGCTGCAGGCGTTGCCCGCCAACGCGCCCAAGCTGATCGCCTTTGAATCGGTCTATTCCATGGACGGGGACATCGCCCCGATTGAAGCGATTTGTGATCTGGCAGACCGCTACAACGCGATGACCTATCTGGATGAGGTGCACGCCGTCGGGCTCTATGGTCCGCATGGTGGCGGGATCGCGGAACGTGAAGGCCTGATGCATCGCCTGACGGTGATTGAGGGCACACTTGGCAAGGCGTTCGGCGTTGTTGGGGGCTATATCGCCGCCTCCAGCGAGTTGTGCGACTTCGTGCGGTCGTTTGCGTCGGGTTTCATTTTCACAACTGCCTTGCCGCCCGCTGTGGCAGCAGGAGCGGCAGCGTCAATCCGGCACCTCAAAAGCTCGCGTGTTGAGCGCGACAGCCAGCAAGCCAAAGTCGCTGACCTGCGCGCCCGTCTGGACGAAATCGGCATCCCGCATATCGACAACCCGTCCCACATCATCCCGGTGATGGTGGGTGATCCGGTGAAGTGCAAGTTCATCTCAGACCTGCTGATGAAGGATTACGGAGTCTATATTCAGCCGATCAACTATCCCACAGTCCCCAAAGGCACCGAACGCCTACGTATCACGCCCAGCCCAGTGCATTCAGACTCGGATATGGACCACCTTGTGAACGCGCTGTCGGAACTTTGGGCGCAATGCGAATTGGCGCGTCAACCATTGGCGGCGCAATAAAAGCCGGCTTTTGATCCATCGCAAGGTAACGGTTGGATCGTGGCGGCAAGGTCGCGCCCATGGAACACCTGATCGACACGTTTGGAGAACCGGCCATCCTCGCAACGGCGGGGGTGCTTGTGGGTATCCTCTTTGGAATTTGCGCGCAGCGGACGCAGTTCTGCTTGCGCGCCTCTGCGGTGGAATTGGCGCAAGGCCATTTGAGCCATCGCAGTGCGGTGTGGTTTCTGGCCTTTTCCGGCGCCGTGAGCGGCGTTCAAGGCGCGGTGGCTCTGGGTTGGCTTGATCTGTCAGAGGCGCGTGCGCTGGCGAGTACAGGATCGATGAGCGGCGCCATTGTCGGTGGGCTGATGTTCGGCGCGGGCATGATCCTTGCGCGTGGGTGTGCCTCGCGATTGCTCGTTCTGGCCTCCACGGGAAATTTGCGCGCGCTGGTAACGGGTTTGGTTCTGACGCTCGTCGCGCAGGCCGCTTACAAGGGCGTGCTTGCCCCGCCGCGCGAATACCTTGCCAACCTCTGGACCGTTCTAGGTGGGGACACCCGATCGTTGATGGTGATGCTGGGACTAAGCCCGGCGGGTCTCGCTTTGGTGGGGCTCGCGGCCTGTGTCATGGCTTGGGTCTTTGCGGCGCGACAGGGCATTCCCGTCATGCGCCGGGTGCTGGCCCTTGGTGTGGGCATGGCGGTCACACTTGGTTGGTGCGCGACCTATGCAATCGCTCAAGCCAGCTTTGAGGTGGTGCCGGTCGCATCAATCACGTTCACCGGCCCGGCTACGGACACGTTGATGGTGCTGGTGACACAACGTGGACTGGCGTTGTCATTTGGGATCGGTTTGGTGCCCGGCGTGGCCATAGGAGCCTGCGTTGCAGCCTTGATCAGCCGGACATGGACGCTTCAACGTTTCGGACCAGACACACCGATGGAGCGTTACCTGATTGGTGCTGTGCTAATGGGCTTTGGCGCCATGCTTGCCGGAGGCTGTGCGGTTGGCGCAGGGCTGTCAGGTGCCGCCGCGATGTCCATCACAGCATGGGTCGCTGTGGGGTGCATGTGGTTGGGCGCTTTGCTGATGCAGATGTTGCAGGTGGTCTCATTTTCGCGTGTCGGTCGGGCCTGAGCCGTTTTCTTTGAGAAAGAAAGCGCGCCACACATTTCTGCGCTATTCAAACTCCATCTGTTCATAAACCCGACCTGCATTGCGCGTGGCGAGTTCGTCAAATGTGTGCAGGTGCTTATACGGGCTTTGATCTACGTAATAGGCATCCTTCAGATCACCGCCGGCCTCCAGATGTGCGCCGACTTGTTCACGCAGATACACAAGGTAATCCCGCGTGTAGCGGCGCACCTGAGCCATGTTGGTGGGGTGCCCGTGGCCGGGGATCACGTAGGTTGCGCCCAAAGGCTCGAACGCGTCCTCCCACGTCTCCAGCCAGTCGGCAGTATAAGTGTGCTCAAAAATCGGCAGCAAGCGTTCGTGAAAGGCCATATCCCCGGCGATCACTAGGGACTGCTCCGGCAGCCAGACCGATACATCACCGGGAGAATGCGCAGGGCCGAGGTACAGAATCTCAATCCGGAAATCGCCCATCTCTATGATGTGCTCGTCCTCAAACGTCTCGGAGGGCGGAGTGACCTCGGTGCCTTCCCATTTGTCACGGTTATAACGTTTCATACCCTCAAGGATCTGCGCGCCGTATTCCGTAAACTCTTCGGCAGCGTCCACATGGGCAAGGATCGGCACGCCCTGTTTGGCCCAATAGGTATTGCCGAGCATCGCATGGCCTTGACCGTTTTCGTTGATGACCAGTTTTACCGGCTGATCCGTGATGCGTTTGATTTCGTCATGCAGAGCTTGCGCGAGCAGATACGCAGCACCACCATTCACGACGACAACCCCGTCACCGGTCACGATGAAGGACAGGTTATTGTTATGGCCTGAGTTTTCATAAGTCGGCGGAGCTGTCGCGCCGATGGCGGACCAGACATGGGGGATGACCTCCACCGGTTTCTGATAGAGCAGGGAGCCGGGGTATTGATCGGCGATGTTTTCGTCCGCGAAACTCGGGGCGGCCATCAGGGCGAGGGCGCATAACACACGCTTCATCTTACACCTCCTGCACAAATCGATAGCCACCATCTGATGCCTCGACCCGGCCCATGCCACCACTGGGCAGATGAAAGCCGACGCAGGTCATCTGCTCATGGGCGAGCCGGTCAAGCAACTGCACTCGAGTTGCAGCGGCCATCCCTGCATCCTGATCGGAGCCGGAATGCCAGTCGGGCCGTGCAAAGGCCACATGGTGGTTGCCGATTGCGTCGCCAATCACTAGGGCGCTCTCGGATCCCGAGCGAAGTTCAAACGACATGTGGCCCGGTGTGTGTCCATGGCTGGCAGTCGCGGCGATGCCGGGCAGAACCTCAACGCCATCATCAAAGAACTCGACAGCGTCCTCGATGGCTTCCATCCGACGTTTCGCGCCCACGGCAAAGGCAGCACGGGCGTTACCGATGCTGTTCACCGTGTCCGGGTCCCACCAATAGTCCCATTCCGCGCGACCCATCATAAAGGTTGCGTCCGGCAGCAATGGGTCGTCGAAGTCATCCAGCAGGCCCCAGATGTGATCAGGGTGTGCGTGGGTGAACATGACATGCGTGATGTCCTCAAGCGCAATACCGGCGGCATCAAGACTGTCGAGCAAAACGCCTGCGCTTGGCATGAAGTCAGGACCTGATCCGATGTCAAACAACACCGTGTTTGTGCCATCCTGCCAAAGCGCGAGGTTGCATTCAGGCTCTAACCGGTCGGCGCTCAGGCCATGTTCCACAAGGATCGGGGCCAGTTCTTTCTTGGGCATGGGTTCAAAAATGAAAGAGCCGGGCAAAACAAGACTGCCATCGCTCACCGTGGTCAGGGTCGCAGAACCAAAGCTGGCAGCACGGGCCAGCGGTGGGGCCAAAAGGCTCGCGGCGGTGGTCTGCAAAAGGCGGCGCCGGGTGAGGGGCATGCGGTGTCTCCCATATATATTCGTATTTGAGAATATATTGATAGCACCGCGCAAGCAAGGATCAGTTGCGAAACACCCGGCAACGACACCCCGAGCGCGACAGCGACCGGCACAGCTTGGTGGCATTTGCGCGGGAGTTGCGACCGATGCGGGCCATGAAATATCCCGGACGCCCTTGCGCGCGGTTTTTGACGCGCAGGTAATCCACACGTTCGCCAGACATGATCTGTCGACACGACCGTGTATTGCGCTTCACGGCTGCGCGGGCCGCGTTTCGCGACTTACCAAAGGCGATCTGCACGCCCCATGGCTTGATGTTGGGTGGCACGGGCTTCAGGGGCGTGATCCGACGGTTCTGCGCCAGTTTCAGGCAGGCGGGAAGAAACCCGGTGTCCTTGTCGAGCCGGAAATCATGGGCCGCAGGTGGCTCATCGCGCCAGTCTTCGGCCGTGATCCCTGTGATGATCTGCACGTAGTTGATCGTCTCGCGTGGCAGACCCCGTTGGCGCGCCAGAAATCCTGCTGCCCGGACCTCTCCCGAGTTATAGGCCACCGCCGCCAGCCCGTGATTGCCGAATTCCTGCGTCAGAAACGCCAGATATTGCGCGGAACTTTCCAGCGCATCGCCGGGATTGAACGGATCCAATAGCCCACGCAGCTTGGCAGTAGACGCAATGAATTGCGCGATGCCCATCGCATTAGCCGGGCTAATAGCGTTCGGATCAAACCGGCTTTCCTGCCAGATCAGCCGCGTGAAGAACCCCGGATCAAGCCCGTGGCGCGTGGCTTCGTTTTTCAGGGTATGACAAAGATCGAAGGCGAAATGGCTCGGGCGCAGGCACTGAGCATGGCCGAAGCGACCGGGAGAACACATCGTCCCCGGTTCCGCGACGCTGGCACGTGGGACGACAAGGCACAGGAAAATCAACAACCACCGCATGTGCGCATGCTGCCCGACGCGATGGCGTCTTTTCAACCGCCCCGGCGCGTATTAGGTGAGTGATGCGTTAAATACGGGACAGGCATGGCATTTTTCAAGAAACTGAAAGAACGGTTGTTCAAGTCATCCTCCAAGATCGATGAAGGTCTGGAAGCCATCGTCGAAGACGGTGGGACGGTTGATGAGGCGCCTGTTGATACGGGTGCACAGGAGGCCGAAGAACGCCGTGCCGCAGAAGAGCGCGCGGCGGCAGAACGACAAGCCGCTGAGGAAGCCGAAGCCCGTCGCGTTGCCCAAGAGCAGGCAGAGGCAGAGCGTCGCGCTGAAGAGGAACGCGCCGAAGCCGAACGCCGCGCGGCGGACGAAGCGCGCGCAGCCGAAGAAGCAGAGCGCCTGCGCCGCGAACAGGAGGCCGCCGCCGCGGCTGCCGAGGCCGAGCGCCTCCGCCAACAGGAAGAAGCTGCCCGACTGGAGGCCCAACGTCTTGCGGAAGAAGACGCGCGCCGCGCAGCAGAGCAAGCCGAAAGGGACCGTCTGGAGCGCGAAGAACTGGAACGCCAGCAACGCGCCCGCGCCGAAGAAGAACGCGCAGCTGCTGAAGCCGCACAAGCCCGACTGGATGCAGAAGCTGCAGACCGCGCCAAGCTGGAAGCCGAAGC
>CAZDXI010000086.1:0-10726 GCA_964509095.1 uncultured Rhodobacterales bacterium | reverse complement strand
CACCTGCCCGGCCCCGCCGTCGATCAGCAACAGGTCGGGCCACATGCCTTCTTTGCGCTCGGGGTCCTCTTTCAGAAGACGCTTGAAGCGGCGGGTGAGGACTTCCTTCATCATGCCAAAGTCATCCCCGGGGGTCAGGTCGTCGCCCTTGATGTTGAACTTGCGATACTGGTTCTTGTTGAACCCATCCGGCCCCGCGACGATCATCGCGCCCACGGCATTAGTGCCTTGAATGTGCGAGTTATCGTAGACCTCGATCCGCTCGGGCGGTTTGGGAAGATCAAACGCCTCTGCCAGCCCCTTGAGCAGTTTCGCCTGCGTCGCACTTTCCGCCATCTTGCGGGCGAGGCTTTCGCGGGCGTTGCGTAACGCGCTATCGATCAGTTCCGCCTTCTCCCCCCGTTGAGGAACCAGCAACTCGACCTTGCGGCCCAACTTGCCCGACAGCGCATCCGCCATCAGATCCGGGTTCTCAACCTCGTTGCTGAGGATGATCTGGGGCGGCGGATCGCGCTGGTCGTAAAATTGGCCAAGGAAGGCTTCCAACACTTCGGCAGCGTCCACATCAGCGGCCAAACGGGGGTAATAATCATGGTTCCCCCAGTTCTGGTTCGCACGGATAAAGAAGACCTGCACGCAGGCCTGCCCGTTCTCCATATGCAGGGCGATGATATCGGCCTCAGACACGTTCTTGGGATTGATCCCTTGCGCCGTCTGCACCTGCGTCAGCGCCTTGATCCGATCACGCAGCGCTGCGGCGCGTTCGAACTCCATCGCGTCAGAGGCCTCGGCCATCTGTTGCGCCAGCTTGGTCTGGATGCCGGTGGTTTTGCCAGACAGGAACTTCTCCGCATCCTTGACGGAGGCTGCGTAGTCGTCCGGACTGATTTTGCCGACACATGGCGCAGAGCACCGCTTGATCTGATATTGCAGACACGGCCGCGTGCGGCTTTCAAACATCGCGTTCGAACAGTCGCGCAACAGGAACACGCGCTGAAGCTGGTTCAGCGTGCGGTTCACCGCACCCGCACTGGCAAAGGGACCGTAATACGCGCCCCGTTCCTTCTTGGCCCCACGGTGTTTCTTGATCTGCGCAAAGTCGTGATCCGCAGTCACAAGAATATTGGGAAAGGATTTGTCATCGCGCAGCAGAACGTTGAACTTGGGTTTTAGCTGCTTGATGAGGTTCTGTTCCAGCAGCAGCGCTTCAGTCTCGGTCCGCGTGGTCAGAAACATCATCGACGCGGTCATTGAGATCATACGTGCGATGCGGGGGCTGTGCCCAGTCGGGCGGGAATAGTTGCTGACCCGCGCCTTGAGATTGCGCGCCTTGCCCACATACAGAACCCGGCTTTCCGCATCGAGCATGCGGTACACACCCGGACTGGTGTCCAGTGACTTCAGGTAATCCGCAATCACCTCATGGCCGGTCAGGAGCGTGTTCTGGTCTGTCATAATGTTGATATAGCGATTCTTTGCGGCTGCTGCACCGTATTAGGAGAGCGCGCAAGCATGAACTCATCCACGAATTGTGTGGATAAGTGCAAGGATAAATTCGGTTTGACCGGAAAAGTTAAAGCCAGATGAACAACTTCCCAGATTTGCCTAATTTTTAGGCAGTTACACAAGGCGTTGATTTTACTCATTATTTTTATGAAGATTTGGTAAACACTTGAAATAACACCGAATTTTGTAACGTTTCAGTGCCTGCGCCAAGCACGGTGCACAAGTTGTCGCATTATGGCGTCACTCAACGCCCAAAACGTCCGGGGTTTGCCAGCCAAGGTGTTGGCCACCATCAACACACAAAAGCTGCCCCGTAATGGCAGGCGCATCCAGAAAGTAACCAAGCGCCGCTGTGATGTCAGACACATTCGCCCCCCGCCGCAAAACGGTTGCGGCCCTTTGCTTGGCAAAGTGTTCGGCACTCTGCCGTGCACCCTGCAGCGTCGGACCGGGGCCAATTGCATTCACCCGGATCGCTGGGGCCAACGCCTGTGCTGCGGTCTGTGTAAGCGCCCACAGGCCCATCTTTGCCAATGTGTAGGTCATGAACTCGGGCGTGAGTTTCCGCACCCGCTGGTCGATCATGTTAATGACCAGCCCAGTAGCTTCTGGTTCACCTGCAGCGTCGGTTGACGGTGCCAGCCCCTGAGCCGTCATCAACTGCGTCAGGATGAACGGAGCGCGCAGGTTGGATTGCATATGGCGGTCCCAGTTCGCGCGGGTGGCCGAGGACAGAGTGTCGTATTCAAAGATAGACGCATTGTTGATCAGGCACGTCACAGGTCCGCCCAGCGCCTCAGTGGCCTGAGCGAACAGTTGCTCTGTCTGTGTGTCGTCCAGCAGATCTGCTTGCAACACTGCGCCAGCCTGCCCTGCGGCCTCAACCGCGCTCAGGGTCTCCTGCGCACCTGCCTTGGAGGCAGAATAGTGCACCGCCACATCAAAGCCACGCCCAGCCAAATAAACAGCCATCGCCTGTCCAAGCCGCCCGCCGGCGCCTGTTACCAATGCTCGTTTTTGCATGATCACCCCAATGTCGATCAGGTCAATATGATCACCACATAGGCGACATAGAGCGCAGTCAAGATCACACCCCACAAACGGGAGATGTCCATGCGCATAAACACAAACGGGATCAGGATAAGGGACGACGCCAACATGACCCACAGATCAAACCGCAGGAACTGCTCACCTACCGGGATTGGTCCCACAAGGGCAGCAATCCCGATGATTGCCAACAAGTTGAACATGTTGGAGCCGATCACGTTGCCCAATGCTACATCCGCCTGACGACGCAGCGCGGCCATCACGGTCGTTGCGAGTTCCGGCAAGGACGTCCCCACAGCAACCAATGTCAGGCCGATGACCTCATCGCTGACACCGTATTCCCGTGCGATGATCGAGGCATTGTCCACCAACAAGGATGCCCCCAAAGGCAGGCCAATCAGGCCAAGCACGAGGAACAAGCCAATCAACAGACCGGACATCGATGGGTCGGCACCCTCGACGTCTTCGTCGTCTTCATCAGGCTTGTCGGCCAATCTGTGGCGGTTCGCTTCCATGAACGCATCACCCAAAACAATGGCCAGTGCAGCAAGCAGCACCAAAGCCGCCACCCAGTCAAACACGCCGCGGAAGGCGAGTCCGATGAACAGAATGGTCGCCGCAATCATGAATAGATAGGTTTTGCGCGTCTCACATTCTGACGTGTGCATGGCCGCCAGCATCGCCGGAATACCCAGAACCATCAGCACATTGGCTGTGTTCGAGCCCACAACATTCCCGATCGCGATGCCGGGCGCGTTATCCAAGACAGCCTTGATCGCAATCAGCAATTCCGGGGCAGACGTGCCAAAGGCCACAATCGTCAGCGAGACGATCAATGCAGGCACACCAATCCGCAGCGACAAGTTGACCGCGCCTTTGACCAACGCATCCCCGGCCAAAAGCAGGATCACCAGTCCAAGCCCGGACAGGAACCATGGCATCAGATCACCCATTTCGGTCTCCGCACCCGCAAGGACCTTTGCCGATCCTGTACCGTCCACATGCGCGGCACTTGGCCTGTGTCAGCCGTTTGCCTCCGATCCAATGCAATTTGCCGAACATGCCAAGCACGCCGATGAACACAAGGAACAGGAGGACAACCTTGCTCAGCATTAAAGACCGAACCGCGCGAAAGCCGCACGTTCTTCCAAACCGGATACGGCGTCTTCGACCATTGATGCCCCAAAGCGCTGCAGGAGCGGTCGCTTTTGCTGGTAGCGGCGGAACTGAACCTTTTCGCCGAAGCGTTCCTTCATCACCGGGGTGATGTGGCCGATCCCATCGATCAGTCCAAGTTCTTTCGCGCGCCGTGCAAGCCAGATTTCTCCGGTGAACAGGTCTTTGCCTTCGGGCAGCTTGTCTCCGCGTCGGGCTTTGACATGACCGATAAAGTTCTGATGCAGGTCTTCGAGGATACCCTTCAATCGTTCCACATCTTCCGGGTTTTCCGGGCGGAACGGATCCAGCATGGATTTGGATTTACCTGCGGTATACACGCGGCGCTCAACCCCATAGCGGTTCAGCAACTCGTGCGCGCCAAACCCAGCCGAGATCACACCGATGGAGCCCACGACAGAGCTTTCATCCGTCCAAATCTCATCTGCGGCGCTTGCCAGCCAATACCCACCAGAGGCCGCGACGTCCTCCACAAAGGCATAGACCGGAATTTTCTTTTCTTCCGCCAGTCGCCTGATCCGCGCACCGATCAACGAGGATTGCACAGGACTGCCGCCGGGCGAGTTAATCTGTAACGCCACTGCGTCTGGTTTTCCTTTGGAAAACGCGCGCTCCAGCAAAGGCGCGAGGGACTGGTCATTCAGACTGCCGCGCGATCCGCTTGCGATAACGCCTTGCAGCCGCAAAACAGCGACCGTCGGGCCTGACTTCATAAACGGGATCCAACGCTTCATGGAGAGCGATGTAGAACCCTCGCACGGCGCAAACAAGGGCTGGCGCGACGGGATGTGAAATTGAGGGAAATTAGCAACTGCTATTGCCGAATGCGCCAGCCGGTTTTGAAGATCCAACCAATGACCCCAAGGCACAGCGCGGTGAACAGCGCAATCGCTGCCAGTGAAGCCGCCACCGGCACGTCCGACATCCCAAAGAACGACCAACGAAAGCCCGAAACCAGATACACGACTGGATTGAACAACGACACTGATTGCCAGAAGGGCGGCAGCATTGTGATCGAATAGAATGAGCCACCCAAGAACACCAACGGCGTGACAATCAACAAGGGAACCAACTGAAGTTGCTCAAAGTTCCCGGCCCAAATTCCGATAATGAACCCCATCAAGGAAAAGCTGACGCATGTCAGAACAAGGAACAGAAGCATTGCAAACGGATGCTGGATCTCGATGTCGACAAAAAAGAACGACGTTACCAGAATAATGAACCCGATGAACAACGCCTTAGTCGCGGCCGCCCCGACGTAGCCAATCACAATCTCAATGAAGGACAAAGGCGCGGAGAGCAGTTCATAGATCGTCCCCAAGAATTTCGGGAAGTATATTCCAAAAGACGCATTCGAAATGGCTTGGGTCATCACGGTCAGCATGATCAGCCCCGGCACAATGAACGCCCCATAAGACACGCCATCCACCTGATCGATCCGCGACCCAATCGCAGCACCAAACACCACAAAGTACAGCGACGTCGAAATCACCGGGGACACGAAGCTTTGCAACCAAGTGCGAAAGAACCGAGCCATTTCAAAGATATAGATTGCGCGAATGGCTTGCCAGTTCATGCCGCGTCCTCCCCTTCTTGCAGAAGAGTCACGAAAATCTCTTCCAGACTGGATTGCCGTGTCACCACATCTCGCAGCTGAAGACCGGCCTTGGCGATATCGCTCAAAAGCTGCGTGATGCCAGTCCGCTCGGCCCGTGTGTCATAGGTGTAGGTCAACGTGCGCCCATCGTCGGCCAGCGCAAGATCGTAACCGGTAAGCGCCTCAGGGATAGTCGTGACAGGTGTATTGATCTGTACATCCAACTGCTTTTGACCCATCTGTGCCATCAGCTTGGCCTTGTCCTCGACCAGCAGCAACTCGCCCTTGTTGATCACCCCGACGCGATCCGCAATTGCTTCTGCCTCTTCGATGTAATGTGTGGTCAGGATGATCGTGACGCCATCAGCCTTCAGATCTGCCACGATATCCCACATGTCCTTGCGCAATTCCACATCCACGCCTGCGGTAGGCTCGTCCAGAAACAGCACACGTGGTTCATGTGCCAGAGCTTTGGCAATCAACACCCGACGCCGCATCCCACCGGATAGCTCGTTGAGTTGATTGTCTTTCTTGTCCCACAAGCTCAACCGCCGCAGGATGGTTTCGATGGCCGCATCATCGCGGCCTTTTCCAAACAGACCGCGTGAAAACCGCACTGTGTTGAACACGTTCTCGAATGGCTCAAGCGCGACTTCTTGCGGGACCAACCCGATCAGGCGGCGAGCTTCTCGGAAATCTGTGTCGATATCGTGCCCTGCTACGGATACGGCTCCCGAACTGGGCGACACGATCCCGCAGATCGCGGAAATCAACGTCGTCTTACCTGCCCCGTTCGGCCCCAGGAGAGCGATGATCTCTCCTTCTTCGATATCCAGCGAGACTCCTTTGAGCGCCTCAAAGCCGCCATCATAGACTTTGCGCAGGTCTCGTATCTCCAAAATCGCGGACATCTTGCCTCCCTTTCAGACTGAGACGCGCAGGACACAGCGCGGCGAAGGTTCGTTCCATTTACCGCAGCCCGGCATGGGTGACCATGGCACAAATCCCGCGTGACAAAACAGGCAAACGTGGTACCGCTGGTGCTATGACATCATCACCGCAGAACCGGGCCGGATTGGGCATCGCCTTCGTTTTGGCGGGTGTTGTGTGCATTTCCGTAAATGATTTGGTTATCAAGCAGCTCTCCGGCGATTACCCTCTGCATCAATCGGTGTTCTTGCGCTCAGGCATTGGGCTTCTGTTTTCCTTTGTCATTCTGCATTTCGAAGGTGGTTTGCAGCTTCTGAAGACGCGGCGTCCGTGGCTTCATGCCCTGCGCGGGATTTTGATCGTCATCGCCAATATGACGTACTTCACCGCACTTGCGGTCATGCCTTTGGCAGATGCGACTGCATTGTTCTTTGCAGCCCCCTTGTTCATCACGCTGCTGTCCATCCCTGTTTTGCAAGAACGCGTCGGGCCGCTGCGCCTGACAGCCGTTCTGGTTGGCTTCATAGGGGTTGTGATCATGCAGCGACCTTGGGCCGGGTCCGAAACACTGGATGTGCCGCGCATCGTCCTGCTGCTGCCAGTTCTGTCGGCATTCACCTATGCCTTGAACCAGATCCTGACCCGCAAACTTGGCGTTGAAACCAAGGCGTCTGCGCTGGCGATCTACATCCAATGTACGTTCATTCTGGTCTCCGCGGCCTTCTTCCTTGTTGCCGGAGACGGGCGTTATGCCAAAGGGGTCGAGAATGAAAGTCTGATCTTCCTGCTGCGCGCGTGGACATGGCCCACAAATGAGGACTGGCCCTACTTCATCGGGCTGGGCGTGAACTCTGCCGTGATCGGCTATTGCCTGAGCCAAGCCTATCGCCTCGCAGACGCAGCAACCGTTGCGCCGTATGAGTATATCGGCCTGCCCTTGGCTGTGTTCTGGGGATGGATGATCTTTGCCGAGATTCCGGTGCTGGAAGTCTGGATTGGGATCGCCTTAATCTTGGGTGCGGGGTTGTTTGTCTTCTTGCGCGAACAGCAAAAAGCCCGTGCGGTGGCCCGCAGTGCCGAGATCAAAGCGCGATATTAGCCGAGCACAGGGTCAGGGCGTGACGATATTGAACCAAAGATCAAAGCTGTCATGCAGCTTCAGCCAATCGTCAACGCGCGCGGCATCACCGGACAACGTCGCGCCTGCGGCGATTGCATCCTCAAGCGTAATGCTGCCTGCGGACAAGCCTTCAAGATGTTCTTGCGTCAGGGACATCTCTGCGGCCACCGCACCGGCACGTGCGTCCTCACCTGTCCGGCAATTTTCAACCTGACGCACGACATCGACACGTGCGACGCGGCCGTTGACAACAAATCGCAAGCTCAGTTCGACCCCTCGCGCACGATCCGGGTTCAGCCGCAAAGCAAAGGCGTCAAACCAATCCTGCAGCGAAAGGCTGGCGGCAAGGTCGGCATTCCGCCCCCCGGCAGCTGGCAGCGGCTGCACGCCTTGGGCCAACTCTTGCGCACCTTTCAGGTAACAATTGCGCATGATACCGGACTCTGCTCGATACCCCATGTTGCGATAGACCGAGGCCAACACGTTCTTGGCGTCATCGGGCGCCTCGTCCCCGAAAACAACGTGGTTCAACAGTGTCGCGGCCCACTGCAAATCATCTTGCAAGATCGCGTTCTGCGCCAGTTCTATCACCTTGTCAGCTCCGCCCAAAGCCTCCACATACCGTGCGCCCAGATCAGACGGTTGCAACGGGTTGAGGCTCACAGGCCGCCCGTCATAGAACCCGAAATACTTTTGATAGATTGCGCGCGCGTTGAATGTCAGCGCCCCGTAATAGCCCCGCGCATGAAACTGCTGGGACAGCCAGACCGGTTCTTCGATACGCGCGGCAATCTCATCCGGCCCATAGCCCAGATTAGCCAATCGCAACGTCTGGTCGTGCAGGTATTTGTAGATGTCGCGCTGTTCGGCGAGGAACGCGGCGACCTTGTCTGCATCCCAAACCGGCCAGTTATGCGAATTGATCAGGACATCCGTGCGATCTGCGAACAGGATGAGCGCCTCATCAATACACCGCGCCCACAGTCGCGCGTCGCGCACTTCCGCCCCACGCGGCGGCAAGAGGTTGTGCATGTTCTGCGTGCAGACCTCTGCCATACAGAGCAACCGATGCTGCGGCAGGTAAAACGTGAACTCCGCTGGCGCTTCAGTGCCAGAGGCCATCTGGAATTCGAATGCAACGCCGTCGATATTCCGTGTCTCGCCCGTATTGGAAACGAACTCTGTCGGCGGAATGAAACCACGCGTACCACGCGCGACGGTTTTGCCAATACCACCGTCCACCAGTCCACCCGGGCCTATCGGCAACCCGATTCCGAATTGATAGGTCGCACGCCGGGCCATCGTGTTTCCGCCAAGCACACCTTCGGACGCTGCAAAGCGGATGAAATGTTCCGGCGCGAAAATGGGCGGGTAACGGGCAGGATCATCCCCAACCACGCCGCGTGTTCCGGCGAAGTGATCCGGGTGGCAATGGGTGATGACCACAGCGCTGACGCGGCGTTCCCCCAGCGTCTCATTGACCAGCGCAAGGACCGCGGCAGAGCTTTCGCGCGTCATCAAGGGATCAACGATGATCCAGCCCGTCTCGCCTCGAATGATTGTCATGTTGGCATAATCACAAGCTCGCGCCTGCCAGACCCCATCGCAGACCGCGAACAAACCGTGGATCGCATTCAATTGACCGTGCCGCCAAAGGGACGGGTTCACACTGTCCGGGCATGGCGCGTCCAGAAACGCGAACCAGTCATTGTCCCAAACCACGCCACCATCCGCGCGCGTCACGCCTCCGGCTGGCAGCGATGCTATCCACCCGCGCCGCGCGTCATCAAATGCCGTGGTATCTTCTAACGGCAGCCGGTTTTCGATTTCGGAGTTATGACGCCGCGTGGCGGCAAAAACGGATGAGCCTGTGTCGGTGGTCATGCGGATCCCCTTGAATCGAACCTAACTCGCAAGAGTTTCGATCAAGGACGCCCGGATAGCCAGCCCGGCGACGCTCAGACGATGTGAAAAGCCTGTTCACGCGGCACATGCGCACGCTGCATGGCTTGGCGCGCGCGTGTTTTGCAGTCTGGACAAATGACATGGCGCGCTACACAAAATTCAGTCTGTGTTTGGGCAAGCGGGTCAACCCAATGACGACCTACGCGAAAGCTGCAACACATGCTGCACCTTGGGGCATCTACTTTGCGCCGCCGCGCGTCCATCGCATTCGCGATCGGAAAAGGGCGGCTGAGCAACAAATCATTCCTGACTTCCAGAAGGCTATCCCGGGCCGGCACGAACTGCATGCGAAACAGCTGTAGCCGCTTTGGAGAATCTGACCGGCAGATCATTTCAAACTTCGTGTTGTAACGCCAACAATTGAAGGAAATTGCATTGAAAAAGGAAATGGTCTCAAAACCGTCCAAGAAATCTGCGATCTGTCGACCAACGACAAAGTCTGCCGTGGCTTCAAGCCCATTATTCTCCCATGCGGCGCGATCCCAGTCCCCCCCGACATCTACGATCTGACCGCGTGAGCTTAACAAGTACGTCGTCGTGTGTTCTTCGAACTGATCCGGCTCAACGCCGGGACTCTTAATTGCACTCCGCACCATGGAGTGGTGTTCTGTCATAGTCACTGTCCGCACGTCCTTCCCCGACGGGTTACTCTTGTGACGCCAAACAGCCGCAATTTCATGAACAAATGGTTACTAACGCGGAGGTAGATTGCGTTTTTCAGTCACTCAACCCTAAGATGAGTGACTTTTTGCGGTCCCCTCACCCATCTCGAAGCCCAAAAGGCGCGAAATCTTACTCAGCCGCGAGGGGTGATTCTGCGTTTTCGACTCGCACGGCGGAGAATTTGAACTCCGGAATCTTGCCATAAGGATCAACCGCAGGGTTGGTCAAGATGTTGGCCGCCGCCTCCACATAGGCAAACGGCAGGAACACCATGTCCGGCGCGACCGCACGATCTTCGCGGGCCATGACCGTGATAGACCCACGCTTTGTGGTCAGACGCACATGCCCGCCGGGTTCCACGCCCAACTTGCGCATGGTCGAAGGATGCAAAGAACAGTTTGCCTCTGGCTCCACCGCATCCAGAACAGAGGCGCGGCGCGTCATGGACCCGGTGTGCCAGTGTTCCAACTGCCGACCCGTGGTCAGGATCATTGGGTAATCCGCGTCCGGCAAATCATCCGGCGGGATCACAGAGGCAGGCGTGAAGCGCGCCCGGCCGTCGGGACGCGGGAAGCCGTCGCCGAACACGATTGGCTGGCCGGGGTCCTCGGGGGACAGGGATGGATAGGTCACCGCGTTCTCCGTCTCTAACCGGTCCCACGTGATGTTGTCGAGGCTGCGCATATTGTGCTTCATCTCGGCAAACACATCGCTGGGGTGCT
>CAZDXI010000085.1:0-10742 GCA_964509095.1 uncultured Rhodobacterales bacterium | reverse complement strand
CGGCGTACCAGCACGCGGTCATGAAGCGGTTTCAATGCCATCTTTGCAGCTCCTTAAGGCTCAAAGTTTCTCCCGAGAGCCCCTCAACGGGACTCGTTAGCACTCACCTTGATTGAGTGCTAACGGCAGGGATTTATGCAACGCAACCAAGCGAGTCAACAAGCGACTTCGCAATTTTTGCAGTTATCCTTGTCGCAAAACCGTCGACAGCTTAGGAACAGGTGCATGAAGCTGATTTTTGCCATCGCCGCAAGCCTGATATTTTTAACTCACACCGCTTGGGCGCAATGCATCGGCACCGACCTGCGGCCCACACTGACGCCTCAGGAGAACGCCGAGCTTTCGCAACGCATCTCTGCCATGCCGCACGCCGTCGGCAATCATTGGACCGCAACCCGAGGTGACAAGACCATCCACCTGATCGGTACTATCCATATGTCCGATCCGCGCCTGCTTCCAATCTTGGACCGGTTGAAACCAGTGATCTCGTCCGCCGACATGCTGCTGGTCGAGATGACGCAAGACGAACAAGAACGTCTGCAACGCTCTGTTGTAGATCGCCCGGAGTTGATGTTCCTGACCACTGGCCCCACGTTGCCTGAACTCATGAACGACGCGGCTTGGGAAGAACTCGTGGCCGCTGCCGAAGCCCGTGGCATCCCTGGATTCATGGCTGCAAAGTTCCAGCCTTGGTATCTGTCCCTGACCCTGTCGATGCCCGGCTGCGCCCTTCGTCTGGCGCAAAGTGGTGCCAAAGGCATGGATCATCTGATTATGGATGTCGCCGCTGAAAACAACGTCCCGCAGCTATCTCTCGAACCGTATGACACTCTGTTCACCTTGATGGGACAAGAGCCGCTGGACGTTCAAATCGAGTACCTGCAACTCGGCACCCTGCCCGATGATGTGGCTACCAACTCTATGACCACCATGTTCGCCGGTTACTTTGAAGAACAAACCGCTCAGATCATGGAATTCGGCCGCATCCTTGCCCGCCGCCACGTGTCTATGTCCGCGACAGAACTCGATGCTCTGATTGACGAGATGTACGCGGCCCTGCTCGACCAACGCAACAAAGCCTGGATCCCGGTCATTCTGAACACAGAAGGCTCCACCATTGTTCTGGCCGCCGGTGCAGGACACCTCCCCGGAGAAAACGGCCTGCTCCGCCTGCTGGAAAACGAAGGCTTCACCCTCGAACGCCAACGTTTCTAAGCTTCATCTGTCGCGAAATACCTTGGGGTTTGGCCCAACCCCCCACGCGGCGCGCGCGCCCGCGCAATCAAAATCGTGTGCGCGTCAGCGCTCCTATCTGAAGCATCCGCGCTTATGACGTGCCGAGCTTAGCACCGACCTGCCCAACAGCCTCAGCCCCTTTTGGGCTCAACCCATAAACGCCCGTTTCGACCTTTTCGAACCAGCCGTAATGGTCGTCCCGCATCATGCGTGTCGCTGCGGCAACCCCAGTCTCGCGGGCCACGTCCGAACCTTTGCTGGCCCCGACTTCAAACAAAAACATCGCAAGTTTCAACGCATCTTGGCGATAGGCTGTGACCAACCCTATGCGTGTCTGCCCCCCGGCATTCGGATCCCCTTGCCGGCGCGCAAACTCTTTGAGCAACCGCCCTTGTCGCGCCTTGGACTTGCGTGGCGCGTAGGGACCCGGATCACACTGCACTGTGACCAGTCCATCAGATACCCGCACGACCATCACGCCAATGCCCAACCGTCGTGCCATCTTCACATTGGCTTTTATTGCAGCCGCAAACCGTTTGCCTGGCTTGTGTGCCACCGCGACATACACGTCATCTGTCACGCTCAACCGCGCCACGGCTTGATGGAATAGCGACAGTGAAAACCCCAGTTTCAACTCAACGACGACAGGCGGCTCCGCGCCACGCACCGCAACCACATCTGCCGCACCAATCTCGGACTTCACGACATAGCCCTGGCCTTCCAGCAAGGTTTTTATCGGTGGATAGAGTTCGGTCTCCTTCATGCCGTCAAGCTAAGTGGAAACCCCCTTAACAGAAACCCAAAATTACGTCCTTAGATCGACACGCTCAGGGTCGTTCCCGCGTCTCTGGCAGCAGCATCCCGGAGCAGCGCGTTCGCGCGATCCATAACGGGCACCCGCAATTCCGGGTGATTTGACATCGCATCCAGCATCCGCGTCTGAACAACCAATTGCATCAAGTATTGCGTCCCGCTCATCGCAGAAACATCAGAACGGTCCGCGCGTTGGGGGCGGGAAACTTCGACACGATCTTCGACAGCATTGTCACGCGTACCAACACGCATAGCGCCGACTCTAACTGAACCCACATTCATGACCAACCACCTTCGGGAAAACGGCACATCCTTAATGCACCGTTAACAGATTAGTAAAAAAGTCTCGCTTTTGTCATGCAACTTTGCCCGCAATGGTAAACGCATGGCGCTCATCTGGCTCGCCCCAATCAAAGCTGTTAGCCTGCCGATCATGACCCGCGATGAATTCAATGACTTCTGCAAGTCCCTCCCTCAAACGACCCATGTGGTGCAGTGGGGTGGATCAGACGTCTGGAAGGTTGGCGGCAAACTCTTCGCTGTTTGTGGCTGGGCTGAGGATGAACCCGCCTTCACGTTCAAGGCGTCAGACATGGCGTTTGAAATCCTCAGCGATCAACCCGGCATTCGCCCTGCGCCTTATCTGGCATCTCGCGGTTTGAAATGGCTGCAGCACTACGCAAGTCCGGGTCTGTCTGATGACAGCCTGCGCGAGCATATCCAGGCTTCCTATGACATGGCCGTGTCCAACTTGACCAAGAAGCTGCGCGCCGAACTCGGGCTCTGACCTGCTCGCGCCCTTTGCCGCAGGTGACAAGCCGCTATCCGGCTCCTATAAGGCGCGCAAATTCCGACTTTCCCGCAAGGACAGACTTATGAGCACTCTCGTTTTTGGCCACAAATCCCCTGACACCGATTCCACAGGCTCCCCTCTCATTTGGGCGTGGTACCTGAGTGAAATCAAAGGCGAAGACGCCAAAGCGGTTCTGCTGGGTGAACCAAACACCGAAGCCGCCTTTGTTCTGAAGCGCTGGGGGTTTGAGCGTCCCGAGATCATCGCTAATGTGGCCGACGATCAGCCTTGTGTTGTGGTGGACACCAACAACCCGGCCGAGCTGCCTGACAACATCAACAACGCCGACATTCAGGCGATCATCGACCATCACAAACTGGTGGGTGGCATCGAAACCAAAGGGCCGATCAACATCACAATCCGCCCACTAGCCTGCACGGCGACGATCATGCACAACCTGATGGGCCCGAACGCGGACAAACTGACAAACCCGATCAAGGGTTTGATGCTGTCCTGCATCTTGTCAGACACGCTTGAGTTCCGCTCCCCCACGACGACGGATCAGGACAAGGCGCTTGCCGAAAGCCTCGCGTCCGATCTGGGCCTGTCCATCCCCGACTATGCAGCGGAATTGTTTGCAGCCAAATCTGACGTCTCCGCCTTTTCGGATGCTGAACTGATCCGCATGGACAGCAAAGAATACGAAGTCAGCGGCACCAAATTCCGCGTGTCCGTTCTGGAAACCACCGCACCGGACATCCCGCTGAACCGCAAAGACAGTCTCATGGCCTCCATGAAAGACGTCGCAGCCGAAGACGGTGTGGACGAAGTCCTGCTGTTCGTCGTCGATATCATCAAGGAAGAAGCCACGCTGCTGGTCCCGAACGACACGGTGAAAGCAGTCGCAGAAAAGAGCTTTGGCGCCACGGTGTCTGGCGATCACGTTGTCCTGCCCGGCATCATGTCGCGTAAAAAGCAGATCATCCCGAACCTCGCGCTCTGACCTTGCGTCAGGCATTCTGACAAGTAGGCTCCCTGCAAAGGGAGGCCCACATGTCCAAAGTTCTGTACAAAGCTGACGGGCGCATTGCGCGCATCACGCTCAACCGCCCCGATGTTCTCAACGCCATCGACAACGACGTGCCGCGGCTCTTGGCCGAGGCTGTCGCGCGCGCCAACGCGGATGAAGGGGTGCATGTCATCACCCTGTCCGGCGCGGGGGAGGCGTTCTGCGCGGGGTACGATCTGACATACTACGCCGAGGGCAATGGCGGCGAGGTCACCCAACCCATGCCTTGGGATCCGATCAAGGATTACCGTTTCATGTGGGCCAACACGCAGCATTTCATGTCGCTGTGGCACTCTATGAAACCTGTGATCTGCAAGGTGCATGGGTTTGCTGTTGCGGGTGGGTCTGACATCGCACTCTGTGCGGATATGACGATCATGGCAGAGGATGCGCAGATCGGTTACATGCCTGCGCGGGTCTGGGGATGCCCGACCACCGCGATGTGGGTCTATCGCCTTGGGGCGGAACGCGCCAAACGGATGCTCTTTACTGGTGACAAGATCACAGGGGCCGAAGCTGCTGACATGGGTCTGGTCTTGAAAGCGGTGCCTGCGGATGATCTGGACAAAGAGGTCGAGGCCCTCGCCGCGCGTATGGCGACAGTGCCGGTAAACCAACTCGCAATGCAGAAAATGGTCATTAATCAAGCCATTGAGGCGACGGGTCTGATGAACACGCAGAAGATGGCGACGATCTTTGATGGCATCACCCGGCACTCGCCCGAAGGATTGAATTTCAAAGGCCGGTCAGAAGAAACGGGTTGGAAACAGGCGGTTCATGAACGCGATAGCGGCACCTTTGACTGGACCCAGAACCGCCCGATCAACGGCCCGGAATAGCCGGTTGTCCTGCCCTGCCCCGCCGGATACACCCGGATCAAACTGACTGAGGACCTTGCAGCCATGACCCAGATTATCGAACACCTGTCGGAGGTTTCGGACCGCTATTCTGCCCTTCTGGTCGATCTTTGGGGCTGTTTGCACAATGGTGTTGCTGCGTTTCCTGACGCTGTTGCGGCATTGCAGGCGTATCGGGCCAAGGGTGGTGCTGTTGTGTTGCTGACCAACGCGCCGCGCCCGCGCAATTCGGTGGCGGTGCAATTGGCACAGATGAATGTGCCGGAGGATTGCTGGGACGTGATCGTCACCTCCGGCGATTCCGCGCGCGCCGCCATGTTCCGAGGTATCGTGGGCGAAAAAGTCTGGTTCATTGGTGAAGAAGAGCGCGACAAGCATTTCTTTGAACCGCTCAGCGTGATTGATGACCCGGTCAACATCCAGCGTGTGCCATTGGAAGAAGCGGAAGGGATCATCTGCACCGGCCCGTTTGATGCAAGTGCGGATCCCGAAGAGATGCGTCCGCAGTTCCTCTACGCAAAGCAAAAGGGGCTGGAGATGATCTGCGCCAACCCCGACATTGTCGTGGATCGTGGGGAAACGCGCGAATGGTGCGCCGGGGCTTTGGCGAAGCTCTATACCGAGATGGGCGGCACCGCGCATTACTTCGGCAAACCCCATCCCCCGATCTATGATCTGGCCTATCGGCGGCTGGCGGCATTGGGACGCGACATCGACAAGGCCAAGATGCTGGCTATCGGGGATGGTGCGTTAACCGACATGCCGGGTGCGATGGGCGAGGACATTGATTCTCTGTTCATTTCCGGCGGTTTGGCCGCGACAGAAACGAAGACACGCGTGCAGCCGGACGCAGATGCGCTAAATACCTATCTGCAAACGGAAAAAATTAGCCCAACGTATACAATTGGATACTTGCGCTAGTCTTTTCCCCCTTGATTTTCTGCGTCTGCGAAGTAATATTGTTGCGTAACTCGGACAGAGTGTAGTCAATTATTGCCGGAGCATCGATATGCTGGACAACATGCCGCGCGGGACAATCTGCATCGAAGACATGGAAATGGGCATGTCCCGTTACCTGCATAAAGTGGTGACAGATCATGACATCGAAATGTTCGCGGAGGTCTCTACCGACCGCAATCCAGTGCATCTGGATGACGATTATGCGCGCGACACGATCTTTGAAGGGCGTATCGCGCACGGTATGTTGACTGCCGGTTTGGTGTCTGCGGTGATTGGTGAACAGCTTCCGGGCCACGGCACCGTGTACATGTCCCAAAGCCTGAAATTTCTTGCGCCGGTGCGCCCCGGAGATCTGGTCCGCGCACAGGTAACTGTCACGGATATCGAGTTTTCTAAGCGTCGCGTGAAGCTCGATTGCGAATGCACAATTGATGGCAAGAAGGTCCTCATTGGCGAAGCGATGGTGCTTGCGCCGTCCCGTAAGTTCGACTGATCCAAAGGGCCGCTGCGCGGACGTCATTCTATTGCGATATGAGGAGGGCTAGCCCTCCTCAAACTCCTCCCAAGGTATTTCTGGACAGATGAAGCAGGCGGCTTGCACGTCTGATAGCGCGCAGCTAGTCCTAACACATGCGGATTATCCGAGATTATCAGTTTGTCGAAACCATGGATCGTGGCGCGTCTGCCGCGATTGGAAATTTCGACGGGGTGCATCTGGGGCACCAGTCCGTGATTGGTCTGGCAAGAGAGGCCGCACCGTCGGCCCGGCTGGGCGTGATGACGTTTGAACCACATCCTCGCCAATATTTCGCACCTGACGCACCACCGTTCCGTTTGATGAGCTCCGCCGCACGCGCGTCCCGGTTGGAAAAGCTGGGTGTGGAGCGGCTTTACGAGTTGAATTTCAACGCCAACCTGGCCGGGCTCACTCCGGACGCGTTTGCGCGGGATGTGATTGTCGACGGGCTCGGCCTGACCCACGTGGTCGTGGGGCACGATTTTTGCTTTGGCAAACAGCGCGCCGGAACGGCTGAGATGCTGAAGGCTTTCGGGGAAGACATGGGCTTTGGCGTGACCATTGCACCGCTGCTGGAAGAGGGCGAAGTGGTTGTGTCCTCCACAGCCATTCGCACGGCCTTGAGCGAAGGGCGCACAAGGGACGCCGCCGCAATGTTGGGGCATTGGCACCGGATCGAAGGGCCTGTGATTGGGGGCGAACAGCGCGGGCGCACGCTTGGCTATCCAACAGCGAATATGGCGCTGGACGGTCTGCACTTGCCGGCCTTTGGCGTCTATGCGGTGCTGGTGGATGTGTTAGATGGGCCGCACAAAGGTAAGTATCATGGGGTGGCGAGCTTGGGTATTCGTCCGATGTTTGACGGTGAGGTCCCCAATCTGGAAACGTTTGTGTTTGATTTCACGGGCGATCTGTACGGAACACCGCTGTCCATTGGTTTGGTTGAGCATCTGCGCGGTGAGGCCAAGTTTGACTCCCTTGACGCACTTGTGACGCAGATGGATGCAGACAGCTCACATGCTCGCGCCATTCTGGCGGCCCTGTGAGCGACCTGATTGCACGGTCCGGCTTTGCGCCAAGGTTCTGGGAACACAAGTCCCTGAAGAAGATGTCGCGCGAAGAATGGGAAGCATTGTGCGATGGGTGCGGCAAATGTTGCCTGAACAAGCTGGAAGATGCGGAAACCGGCGATGTTGCCCTGACCCGCGTGGCGTGCCGCTTGCTGGATGACGAAACTTGCCGCTGCGCACATTACGACATCCGCCACCAGTTCGTGCCCGATTGCATTGTTCTGAGCCCGGATAATCTTGCACAGAACCTCTATTGGATGCCGGAGACCTGCGCTTATAAGCTGCTGTATCATGGACAACCGCTGGCGGATTGGCACCCTTTGATCTCAGGCAGCGCCGAGAGTGTGCATCGTGCCGGGATCAGCATACAAGGCCAGACCCTAAGCGAATTCGACATCCCAGAAGACGACTGGGAAGAGCACATTATCGAGGAATAGCCACATGTATTTCGCCTCTGACAATTCCGGGCCGGTCCATCCCCAGATCATGGCAGCGCTGATCGAGGCCAACGAGGGTTACGCTATGCCCTATGGGGCAGATCCGATCATGGATGGAGTGCGCGCGCAGGTTCGGGATATCTTTGGGTCGCCCGATGCGGCAGTGTATCTGGTCGCTACTGGCACGGCGGCCAACTCATTGGCGCTGGCGAGCCTTGTGCAACCGTTTGACACTGTGTTCTGCTCACCCGTTGCCCATATCCATGAGGATGAATGCAACGCGCCGGAATTCTTCACAAGTGGCGCGAAACTGACACTCGTGCCGGGCGCGGACAAGATGACGCCGGACGCGCTGCGCACGAGCATCAGCGGCGAAGAAACGCGCGGGGTGCATGGGCCGCAACGGGGTGCAGTGTCGATCACCCAAGTTACAGAACGGGGCGGTGTATACGACTTGGCGGCCTTGCAAAACCTGTGTGACGTCAGCAAAGAGTTTGGCCTGCCCGTGCATCTGGACGGCGCACGTTTTGCCAATGCGATGACGGCGCTGGGATGTTCGGCGGTGGACATGACACGCAAGCTAGGTGTCGATGTCGTCAGCTTTGGCGCAACCAAGAACGGCGCGATGGGCGTCGAGGCTGTCGTGATGTTCGATCCGGACAAAGCGTGGGAGTTCGAACTGCGTCGCAAACGGGGCGGGCACCTGTTTTCCAAACACCGCTATCTGTCCGCGCAGATGGCAGGGTATCTGAAAGACGATTTGTGGATCACCAGCGCCCGTCAGGCAAACGCAGCAGCGGCGGAATTGGCGTCTGGTTTGAAAGGCAAAGGTGCTGAATTCGTGCACCCGGTCGAGGCAAACATGATCTTTGCCGCCTTCCCCCGCGCAGTGCATCAACGTCTGCATGACGCAGGCGCAAAATACTACGTCTGGACGGGCGCGTTGGAGGGCGACGATCCCAACGAGATGCTCGCCGCCCGCCTCGTCTGTGATTGGTCCGTCACCTCAGAAGGGATTGCGGAATTCCTCGGCCACTTTTGATCCGCTCAAGCGCTCAAACGGGTACATCGCGGATGAAGTCCGACCAAACAGCCGCCATGTCTTTGGGATGACTGATCGGGGCCATGTGCCCTGCCCCATCCATCGCAACTTCGGTCGCATTCGGCAGACCGCGTGCGATCTCTGCGTTGGTCGCAGCGATGATCTCCGGACTTGTCGCTCCTCGCACGAGCATCGCAGGCATTGAAGCATGATCCAGCCGCCCCATCAGGTTAGCAGTGTCTTCAAACAGGAAATCATGCGTGTCTGGCACCACGTGGACAGCGCGTGTCATTGCCGCGCGCACCTGTTCGGGCAGAACCGCCCAACGCGGGGCGTCCGTGCTCCACATCCGGTTAAACAGCCGTGCGCCGTCTTCTCGATTACCCGCCAACAGCGCGTCAAAGAATGGCTTGGCGGCAGCGTTGTGGGACGTCACAGCGTCGGCTGCGGTTTCGCGTGCAGCACAAAAGAACACCGGTTCAATCATGGTGAGACTTCTGACCAATTCGGGATGTTCAATGGCAAGGCGCAGGGCCGTCACTCCGCCAAAAGAATGCCCGATAAGGTCCATCGGCTCGGTCAAGCAGGACAGTGACGCCTGATACACAGTATCAGAAAAATCGCTGACCTCATCCCAATCGGGGCTCCGCCCGTGGCTTGGCATATCCGGTGCGATGATTGTGATGTCATCGCCTGCGAAATTCTGAAACGCCTTCCACGCGCCGGAAAACGCCATCGTGCAATGCAGGGCGAGGACCTTCCGTGGCCCATCCCCCAACGTCACAACAGAAGGCTGAAAGCCTGGCTGCGTCCTCACGCGCGCGACGCCAGATGCGCATCCAGATCGTCGAGCCGGTCCTGCCCCCAGAACCGCTCGTCGTCATCCGTGACATAGAACGGGGCGCCATAAACACCCGCATTCACAGCGTCCTCGAGGTTCTGAGCATAGGTGTCCGCGCCCGTCAGCAACCCACTATCCGCCAGGGACGGATCAAACCCGGCCGCTTCCAGACAGGCACGGATCACATCATCTTGCGCGATGTCTTTTTCTTCGGCCCAACACGCACGCGTAAACCCGTGCACCAATGCGCCAATGTCACCTCCACCAGCGTTGGCCGCAGCGATCACCGCGTAACACGACGGCGCTGCATTTGTCGGCCAATGTGCTGGCTTGAGGTTGAACGCCATATCAAGCTTACGCGCCTGTCTTGGCAATTCTTGTGCGCGGTATTCCTGGCGGCTCGGGTGGCGGTCCTTGGGCAGAACGCCGCCCGTGCGCCCAAACAGCGAAATTAGGTCCATCGGCTTGTACGCAATGGTCGCGCCGTGTTTTTCCGCGATTCCCTCCAACCGAGTGCCAGCAAGGTAGGTGTAGGGGGAGATCGTCGAGAAATAATAGTCAATATGTGCCAATTGCCGCTCCTTTGGCGTGTTTGCCTTTGGCCGGACGGTAAGCGCGTGTTAATCGAAGTCAACCTTAACGAATCTTTTACATTCGCCGCTGCCGGGGGATCACAGCATGCCGAATACGTCCGAGCCGAAACTCATTTCCGGCAATGCAAACCAGTCCTTGGCCAAAGCCGTCGCGCGGCGCATGACCATGCTTCGCGGCGCACAAGTGCAGCTCTGTGACACGCGGGTCGAACGGTTCAACGATGGTGAGATTTTTGTCGAGGTGTTCGAAAACGTCCGCGGCGAAGACATGTTCATCCTGCAGTCGACCTCGAACCCGGCCAACGACAACCTGATGGAACTTCTGATCATGTCAGATGCTCTGCGTCGCTCTTCAGCGTCTCGCATCACCGCCGTGATCCCTTACTTCGGTTACGCCCGTCAGGACCGCCGCACCAAAGCCCGCACTCCGATCTCAGCCAAACTCGTCGCCAACATGCTGGTCGGGGCAGGGATCGAACGAGTTCTCACAATGGACCTGCACGCCGCCCAGATC
>CAZDXI010000084.1:8754-10750 GCA_964509095.1 uncultured Rhodobacterales bacterium | reverse complement strand
GTTCAGCAAGCCAAAGACGCGGATCGGCAATTCACCACGATCCGCGAGCGCACGCATTGGAATATCTCCAACATTCAACCTGTGGATCCGGTTGCCCTTGGCCTGACCAAGCAGTCAGAACTGGACGCCGCCGTACAAAAAGCCGCGGCCAAGAAGGCCAAGGAAGGCGAAGTCATGTCTGATGACGAACGCCGCAAGCTGGTCAGCACAGAACAAAGCCTCGAGATGGAAGCGGAGCCAAAGATCCCAACCGCCATCGAAGGGTTGGAGACCTTCACGCTCACCGACAGTGACGATGAAGAAGACACAACATCCGATCTCGTGGATGCGGACAGCTTCTTCAACTTGCCAGATGGCGAAGACGGCGAAGACAGCAAGAAGGACTGATTCAGGAAGACAGTCCTACTTGGCTGCATTAGGGTCGGGCGTATGATACGTCTGGCCCTTTTCTTTGTCGCTGCGAGCCTTTTGGCCCCGACCTCTGCGGTTGCTAATTGCGCGGACTATTGGTTCACGCGGAACCTGATTTTCGACCGGGCTGGGTACTGCTTTGGCTCGCCTTTGGGGCAGGCGATTTTTGACAATGGCGATTGCACGACAAAATCCCCCGTCCTCGCTGCGCAAGACAAAGCCGCTGTGGCGCGGTTGCGCGCGAATGAAGCTGACTCACAGTGTCAGATGAACACCCAAGCGCGCAGTCTTCCCTTGCCCGATATCGCGTTTCGCAAACAACTCCAGACAATTCCCATCCCATTGCCTCGCAACAGTGCGGCTGGCTGCCTGACATGGAGCGGTGGCGACGCAATGATTCACAATGGTGCGTCTGACGGTTTTGCGATCGTGGGGCGGATCACCAACGGTGCGAACATCTATTTCAACTACGAACTGGCAGGCAATTGGAGCTATGTCGCGGTCGAATCTGGTGGCGGGCAGTTTCAGGGCTGGGCGGCGTTGCCGCGCGTTGACCCGTCAGTCTGCGCGCAGCTTATCCCCTGATTTACAAGGACTTGCGGGCCTTCAAAGCTGCCGAGATCGTGCCGTCGTCAAGGTAGTCCAACTCGCCGCCAATCGGCACGCCTTGGGCAAGCGAGGACAGCTTGACCTGACCTTCCAGCATATCGGCGATGTAATGCGCCGTGGTTTGACCGTCGACCGTGGCGTTCAGCGCGAGGATGACTTCTTGGATGTCTTCGCCCGCCACACGGTCTTTGATCCGCGGAATGCGGAGTTCCTCGGGGCCCACCGCATCCAGCGCCGAAAGTGTGCCGCCCAGCACATGGTACCGCCCCTTGAACACGCCCGAGCGTTCCATCGCCCATAGGTCGGCCACATCCTCGACCACGCAGAGTTCGCCATTGGCGCGTTTGTTGGATTCACAGATATCGCAGACATCCGAAGTGCCGATGTTTCCGCAGTTGAGACATTCGCGCGCGCTGGCCGCTACAGTGGTCATCAGATCGGCCAGCGGGGTCATCTGCAACGCACGTTTACGGATCAGGTGCAGCACCGCGCGGCGCGCCGAACGCGGCCCCAGCCCGGGCAGTTTCGCCATCATGTCGATCAGGGCGTCGATATCTTTGGTACTGCTCATCTCACTTAGCCTCGCGTGGCAAAGGAATGCGGGTGACGGTGTATCCCGCCTTGCGCAACATCTCCACCATGCCAGCCTCTCCCGGCAAATGCCAGCTTCCAACAGCGATGAAGACGCCGCCCTGTTCCAGTTCGGGCAGGGCGGTCTGCACAAAACCGATGTTGCGTTCGTCCAGCAGATAGCCATTCACGCGCCCCTGAATTGCCGGGCCACGGTTTTCCCCAAAATAGGCGCGCAGCCCCTCGCGTTCGAGCGCCAGAGACAGCGCGTTGCGTCCTTCCAGATACATTGCCGTTCCAGTGCGCCATTCATCGCGCGTCTGGTTGGGATCCAGCGTCCAACCGTAAAGCCGGATCAGATCGAAGGTCAGCGCGCGATTGGTAGGGTCAGAGAGTTTGTTCCGAA
>CAZDXI010000084.1:0-8744 GCA_964509095.1 uncultured Rhodobacterales bacterium | reverse complement strand
TGTCCGGGTCTTCCAGCGACAGGATATTCGCGCCGGCAACTGCACCAATCGTCTGGATCAGGCTGTCCTGAATTGGATACACCCCGTTGGCGAAATCGTTGCATGGGGCGCCCAGCAAGACCTCCGCGACACGTTCTGGGCGCATGAAGTCTGCCGCATTGGCACCCCAGCCGAGAGTTTCAAACCGTGTATCAATCCATCCAAGCAATTCTCGACCGAGAATATCTGCGAAACGGTTGGTTTTGAAAGTGCCGTGCGAGTCTTGACCTAGATAGGGGTCTTGATCATTCCAAAGCTTTGTCAGCGCTGACCGATCCCGCAGAACGGGGTCGAATTCCAAGGCAACCACCCGTGCGGATTGTATGGCGACCTGCACCGGATCAGGTAAGTTCAGCAGGGTTGGATGATTGGAATGCGTTGTGCCCCAAAGATGTGACACCGCCCCTGTTTCGCTTCGAATTTCCCAGAAGTTTCCGACGGGATTGGGGATCGACGCGGCTTCTGTTTGCGCGCGGGCAATGTCGAGTTCGTCATAGACCGACAGGTCAAACACCGGGTCGGTGATGTTGCACATCTCCCAGGTGACCCAGTCCTGTGCCTGCGCCGCACCTGACCAGATCAGGGCGGCGAACAGGTATGCGGCGCGCCTCAGAATGGCAGCTTCATATCCGCAGGCAGGCCAAGCCCTTCGGTCAATTTGGACATTTCTTCCTGTGCCTTTTCTGCGGCCTTGGATTGCGCGTCCTTGATCGCGGCGAGGATCAGGTCCTCGACGACTTCTTTGTCGTCACTGTTGAAAATGCTCGGGTCGATATCCAGCGCCTTGAGTTCGCCCTTGGCCGATGCCGTGGCTTTAACGAGCCCGGCACCGCTTTCGCCGGTGACCATGACATTGTGCAGGTCGTCCTGCATCTGCGCCATCTTGGTCTGCATTTCCTGCGCTTTTTTCATCATCCCGGCCATATCGCCGAGTTGTCCGAGGCCTTTGAGCATATCGCCGTTCCCTTATGTCAAAGCCGCGTGGAGCGCGGCGCGGTGTAGAGGATCATGCCCCCGCATATGGCAGCGACCGCCGCGATGAACAAGGCCGGGGAGCCGATACAGCCTTCATTTATGGCCATCTGGCGGATTTCATCCGGGGCTGACATCGCGACCAATGACACCCAAATCGCCCAAAGCACGACCACGACCAATGCGCCCCACTGATGACGAAACCGGATGGCAAGCGCGGAGAGAACCAACAAGATCAACGAAGGGGGCGTGCCCATAAGGGCGATCAATTCACTCCAGCCTGTCGCTTGCGTGCCCGGTGTCCAAGTGGGGCGAACCTTGTCACAGACTTCTGCGAATGCTGCGCTTGGCGCGAAAAAGATGAGGAAGATCAATCCTCTTCGAAGGGGTCCCATTCGTCCTCGACCTCTTCTAACGCTTCGACTTGGGCTTCCTGCGCGAGGTCTTCGGGCGACCTCACTGCGGAGATTTTCGCTCCCGGAAACTGCGCGAGAGCCGCAGCCACAAGCGGATGAGCGGCGGCTTCAGCAAGCCGCGCATTGTCTTCCGCATCCCGTGCTTCGGTTATTGTGGCGGCGTCGCAGCCGTTAACCAGTGTGACCGCCCAGCGATTGCCCGTCCAGTGTTGCAGGCGCTGACCAAGGCGCTGTGCCAGATCGGGGGCCGCGTTGTCTGCGGGTGTGAATTCAATGCGGCCCGGTTGATAAGCCGCCAACCGGACAGAAGCTTCGACCTCCACTAGCAGCTTCACGTCGCGATTAGAGCGGATCAATTCGACGACATGAGAGAAGGTCGGAAACCGCGCAAGGGCCTCTTCCACATCCTGCGCCAACGCGGCAACGGGACCGGAACTGCCTTGTGGTCCGGCTTGCAAGCCTGCACCGCCTGCGCACCCGCAGATGATGCGCCGGACCCGCCACCGGTTGGCGGTGGAGGTGGCGTGGTGCCTTGCAGTTTTTTGACCAATTCTTCAGGCGAAGGCAGGTCGGCCACGTGTGTCAGCCGGATGACGGCCATCTCGGCTGCCATCATCGCGTTGGGCGCGGCGGCGACTTCTTCGAGCGCCTTTAGCAGCATTTGCCACATGCGCGTCAGCACGCGCATGGGCAGATTTTCCGCCATTGTTTGTCCGCGGGCACGCTCATCCGGCGACACGGTAGGATCATCCGCCGCTTCAGGCGTGATTTTCACCACGGAGACCCAATGCGTAATCTCTGCCAAGTCGCGCAACACGGCTATCGGGTCGGCGCCATCAGCGTATTGGCCGGAGAGTTCTGTCAATGCACCGCCCGCATCCCCGCGCAGGATCAGGTCCATCAGGTCCAGAACCCGCCCACGATCGGCAAGACCCAGCATCGCGCGCACCTGATCGGCGGTCGTCTCACCCGCACCGTGTGAAATGGCTTGATCTAGCAGCGAGGTCGCATCCCGTGCAGAGCCTTCGGCGGCGCGGGTGATTAGGGCAAGTGCATCGTCCGCGATCTCGGCCCCCTCGCTGCCTGCGATCTTGCGCAGCATGGCAATCATTACTTCGGGTTCGATCCGGCGCAGATCGAACCGTTGGCAGCGGGACAGAACCGTGACCGGCACCTTGCGGATTTCGGTCGTGGCAAAGATGAACTTCACATGCTCAGGGGGTTCTTCCAACGTTTTGAGCAGCGCATTGAAGGCCGAGGTCGACAGCATGTGAACCTCATCGATGATGTAGATTTTGTAGCGAGCAGAGGCCGCTCGATAATGCACGGAATCGATGATCTCGCGGATGTCGTTCACGCCAGTGCGTGAGGCCGCGTCCATCTCCATCACGTCCACATGGCGGCCTTCCATGATGGCCACGCAGTGTTCGCACTGCCCGCATGGCTCCGTCGTCGGGGTGCCTGTGCCATCTGGACCAATGCAGTTCATACCTTTGGCGATGATGCGTGCAGTGGTGGTTTTCCCGGTGCCGCGGATGCCGGTCATAATGAAGGCCTGCGCGATGCGGTCTGCTTCGAACGCGTTCTTGAGCGTGCGCACCATGGCGTCCTGACCCACCAGATCAGCAAAGGTTTCCGGACGGTATTTCCGGGCCAAAACCTTGTAGGATGTGGGAGTTTCGTCGCTCATGCGGGTCCTGCGAGTCGGGGTCGTACCAGATTAGGTCTGCGCGCTGTGAAGGTCCACCGGCTACGCGCGGGAAAGATCACAATGACCACAGAACAGCACCAGTGGCCAAGGTTGCGAAGGTCATAAAAGCCGACAAGCGGGTGAAAGACTTCGTGTCCAAGGCTTCGGCGTCGTTTTCGCTGATCCGTTCCAAAGTCTTTTTCGCCTGCCGGCACGCCATCCAATAGATCAGGATTGCGACAAGCAGGAACATGCTTGCAACAGCTTTGGCGACCCATGTTGGGTCCGTTGCCCCGAACACGGCTTTCAAACCAATTGCGATCCCCACGGAACCAAGGCCAGTTCCCATCCATGCAGAAAAGGTGCGTTCATTGGCCAGAATCGTCCGGTCTTCCGACCATTTCGTCCGGTTGTCTTTGTCAGAATCGCTCATTCACGCAGTGTGGCTCATGTCGCTTGGATGAGGAAGAGCAGGGCAGCCTTCGCCCCCTTCTTTGGCTATGTGATTTACGCCTTTCCGTCACAGGAACCGTTGACCCAAACTCAGATACGAAGGCTCCGGCTTTGTCAAAGTTGTTGGACGTGGTATCGATTCGTCCTGACGAATAGACTTATGCGTGGGGATACAGATGCGGTTAAGAGGTGTGCGCGGCAGCCGGAATGTCGAAGATCGACGCGGGAGCGGGCGAGGACGCAAAGCAGGTGGGATTGGCCTCATCGGGATGCTTTTGGTGCTCGCCATTGGGTACTTCACCGGCATTGACCTGCGTCCCCTGCTATTGGGTGAAGGCGCGCAAACCGTGCAAACACGCCCACCAAGCGAAGCGGATCAGCGCGCAGGCGAGTTTACAAGCCGGGTTCTTGCCACCACTGAAGCTGTCTGGGGCAAGATCTTTGACGAACAGATTGGTCGCCCATACCAAGCGCCAACGCTTGTTATGTTCACTGAAGTCACCAGCAGCCCGTGCGGCGGTGCGTCTGGTGCGACAGGCCCGTTTTATTGTCCAGCGGATGAAAAAGCGTATCTGGACACAGCCTTTTTTGCCACGCTTAGCCAACGTATGGGTGCACGAGGGGACTTCGCCGCCGCCTATGTGGTCGCCCATGAGGTTGCGCATCACGTACAGAACCAGCTTGGTATCTTGCCTCGTGTCAGTCAGGCCCGCCAGCGCGCCAATCAGGTGCAAGCCAACCAGCTGACAGTCCGGCTAGAGTTGCAAGCCGATTGCCTGAGCGGAGTTTGGGCGCGCAATGTCGAAGGCCTGCTGGAACGCGGCGATCTGCAAGAAGCGCTTAACGCCGCCCAGATGATTGGCGACGACCATTTGCAGCGTCAGGCGGGCCGCGTTCCGCAGCCGCATACATTCACACACGGAACCTCCGAACAGCGCGCGCGCTGGTTCGCGCGTGGCTTTGACACCGGCCAGATTCAAGCCTGCGACACGTTCGGTACCGAGCAACTATGAGGAAAGAGTTCCAACGCAAACTTCAAGCTGCGTTGCAGGAACTGTCTGAAACCGGGATGTGGTCGGCCAATTATAATCCTCTGGCCAGCATGATCTTCCGCTTCATCGGCTTTCGGGTGCGTCCGCCGCATTATATGTCTGCGCGCGGGATCTTCCTTTATATGATGGCGTGGTTTGCACCGCTGTTTGGGTACGTGATGTACATGTGGCAGTGGCGTTGGATGGGAGTGTCCGTCTGGATGGCGATCATTATCGCGCTGTTCGCCGGAGCCTTGTTTGGTGCCGCAATGGCGTGGGTCATTACGCGCGACCGCCGCAAGCACAAGCTGTCGGATTGGGACGATCTGTGACTTAGGGGTAAAGGTGAGAGGCTGGACAACGACCCAAGCGGGGCTCGTTACGGCTGCTTCCTTCCGGATCTGACCGGGTTGGCGAGGTGCCTGCCCGCGCCAACCTCTCGACGATTCACGTATCTCTTTGTGTCGCGTCTTTCAAGGGTCAGAGTGTGATTGGGATCCGCAGAAACCCAGTGTCTGTGTCTTCCGGCGTGCCAGGGCTCAAATGCGCGATATCATCCAGAAAGCGTGTCGCACCCGGGCCAGTGTCAAACCAAGTTCGCAGCCCGCGACAGGATTCGGAAAAACGCCAAGGGATACCGTCGCTGGCCAAAGCGCCGTTTGCGAGGTGCTGTTGAACCACATCATCCGCCGCAAGATCGGGGCTTAGAACTGCGCGATCCGGTCCAAAGCCTGGAAACTTTCCGCCACCAGAAGCGCGAAAACTGTTCACCGCGATCAGAAATCGGTCATCGTCTGAAATTTCTGATCCCTGATAGCTCAAATTCAAGATTCGAGAACCAGCGTCTTGCACGCGGTGCCCTTGTGAATCAAAGCGCGCGGGTTGCGTTATGTCTATTTCACAAGAGGTTCCAAAAATGACGTCAAAGTCGAAAGAGGGGACCGCGTCGTTGACAAGGCCAGTTTTCGCGGACGAGGTCGACACCGTCATGAACGCCGAAGCTGACTTGTCCAACCACTCACGCAATTCGGTGCCTGTGACGCAAACCGCCCAGATCAGGTTGGAATACACATGCAGTTGCGCGATCTGGCGGGCTTTTAGCGCGCCAACGGGCAAGTCTGTGTAATTCGCAGGCCCGCCACGACCGCCCGCCCGAGGGGAGGACACTGCCGATAGCAACGGCAAATCGGCCCATTCCGTGCCTTGCCGAATGGCATCGATAGCTGTTGACTGGGCGGCGGCTATTACGGCTTGTTTTTGCGTGGGCATGACGCGCGCGAAGTAACTGTGCAGCGGAGCTGCAATTCGAGCGACCTCTGTGTCGAGCGATGCGCGCGTTGTCCTGTGCAGCTCGGCCAAAGGCGTGCAAACGCGGTTTATGTCGGAACTCGCCGGCGCTGCGCTTTTTACGAAAGCAGAACTTGAGGTCACACTCCAAGCCCCCGTTGGCTTTTGTTCCAGCACCAAATCGATGCAGCCCACATGGGTTGCGCCTGAATGCGGCATAACTGTTGGGACACCGTTCAATGTGCCTGTCGATACATCCGCACCGGGTATGTGCGACAGCCCTGCGTCAGGAAACAGGTGATGGGTGTGCCCACCGACCAAGGCGTCGATTGGGACGTGCTTGGAAATCTCTTCAAGCGCGTTTTCTTCTGGGTCGCCAAACAGTCCGGTATGGGCAAGGCAAAGTATGATGTCCGCGCCGTTTTTTCGCGCTGCTTCAGCAGCCGATTTTAGAGCCGTGACCATGCCTTCCGTTTGGATATCTTCGCCACGCAATGCGTGACAGGCGGCCAAAGTTTCGGGCGGCATTGCCGAAATTATTCCAACGCAAACCTCTCCGGCTTGATGCAGAACATATCGATGCAGCCAACCGCGCGCTGGTCGAAACGCAACATTGGAAGACAAGATGGTTGCATCCAAGCCCTCAGCAAACCAGTCGAGATACGACAGGCCATAGTCGAGGTCATGGTTACCCAAGCCAAAAGCGGTATAGCCCAAACGGTTCATGACATCTGCTACAGGGTGCGTTTTGCTGCGGTCTTTGGCAGATGCGAGCTCATTACCCAGAACCGAGCCTTGCAACAAATCTCCATTGTCGACCAACAGACACTGATGTTCGGCGCTTCGGCTGACGTGTTGCGCGCGCAGGTCTTTGATTGTTACTGCCAGCGCCTGCAGCCCGTGACCCGGCGCCGGTGTGTCTGCGAAATAGTCAAAGGATGTGAGCTGCATATGCACATCGCTCGTGGCAAGCACGCGCAGGCAGAAAGTGCGAGGCGATGGCATAAAATTCATTCTCACGGCAGTTGCCAAATTGACCCAACTGTCAAAACGGCGGTGCAGTCATGCTTCCTGCTACGCTGTTTGGCTGGTTGCGTCCAGCATAGTCCCATGTTCATGTCGCAGCGAACGGAGGCGCTTGGATGAAACACGCAGAAACGGTTACATTTGGAGGTTCTGGTCTGGATCGCGCAGGTGAGCTTCGCGGTGATGTCGAGGCTTTGGCGCAGGCAAGGACGTCGGAACAGACACGCGCGGTGGTTTTGTGGCGCGGCAAGCCGCTGATCAAGAGGGAACGTCCGGCGGAACTGATGCGCTTGCCTATGGACCACGCTGCCCTTGCGGGCCGGGATGACGAAGATTTTATTTTGTTGGGGCGCGAGGATGGGCATGCTGTTTTCGCCGTGAAGCTGGATGATTGGCAACCGGACGGAGACGATCTGGCTTTTCTGAACCAGTTTCTCGACCCGAGCGAGCAACAGCATCCGGACTTGCCTGCGGGATGTGTCTTTGCTGAATTGCGCCGGGTGATGACGTGGCTTAACCCGCGCGATGCGGAACTTGCTGCGACGGCCAAGGCAATTTTTACTTGGCATGAAACGCACGGCTTCTGCGCCAAATGTGGGCAAAAGAGCACGATGACTATGGCCGGTTGGCAACGGGATTGCCCAGCATGCGATGGCAAGCACTTTCCGCGCACCGATCCGGTCGTCATCATGTTGATCACGCACGGGAATTCGGTGCTGATGGGGCGTTCGCCCGGTTGGCCTGATGGCATGTATTCTTTGCTTGCGGGATTTGTCGAGCCTGGGGAGACTTTAGAAGCTGCGGTGCGACGGGAGGTCTTTGAAGAGGCAGGGGTACAGGTCGGAGCGGTCGGATACCTTGCAAGCCAACCATGGCCTTTCCCAGCGTCCCTGATGTTTGGCTGTTCCGGCGAGGCGCTGAGCCGCGAGATCAATATCGACCCGGTGGAGATCGAAGACGCGCTGTGGGTGACTCGGGAAGACATGATGGCCGCGTTTGCAGGTGAGCATCCAAAGATACTCCCGGCGAGGAAGGGTGCCATTGCACATTTCCTGCTGGAGAACTGGATTGCGGATACGCTCGATTAAGGGGTTGCGGTTAGACTGTGAAGCGCACAAATTCACGCGAAACGAGCAAGCAGTGACCCGATCATGAAATTCTCTGCCAAGGAAGACATCGAAGCCCCTGTTTCTGAGGTGTTTCGAATGATCACCGATTTCGATAGTTTCGAACGCTCAGCCATGCGTCGCGGGGCTGATGTTACCCGGTTGAAAGACATGTCGGAAGCGGGCGCCGGGATGGCTTGGGACACAGAGTTTCAGTTTCGCGGGAAGTCGCGAAAAGCTCGCTTGACGCTGACCCAGTATGATCCGGCGACGGGCATCGCGATTGAGGCGACTTCGCCCTCGCTTGAAGCAGATTTCATTGTGGATCTTCTGGCGTTGTCACGCACCCGCACACGAATGTCAGTTGAACTCGATTTGCGGCCCAGAAACTTGTCGGCGAGATTGATGATGCAATCTTTGAAGCTCGCCAAGACGAGTTTGACCAAACGCTTCAAACTGCGCGTCGCAGAGTATTCAAAAGACATGGAAGACCGGTACACCCGCACTGCCTGATAGAGTTGTACCAAATAGTGCGGCGTGCGCCGCAAGCGATTTTACTTGCGCGGGGCCGCGCGGGCCTTGGAGGGCCAGCCCTCCAAACCTCCCGAGGTATTTCAGGACAGATGAAGTTTAGGCACGGCCAGGATCTGCGGGGTAGACGCCCAGAACTTCCAGTTTGTTTGTGAAGTAGTCGAGTTCTTCTAATGCGCGCGCAACAGCGGGG
>CAZDXI010000083.1:0-10770 GCA_964509095.1 uncultured Rhodobacterales bacterium | reverse complement strand
ACTGTCATAAGATACAAAAAGCTCCGGAATAGGAGCCAAGTTCGTCAACATGGGACGGCCTTTCGTCGTGTCTGCCTCTACCTGCGGTGTGTGCCCGCTTGTCCGCGCGATACACTCCGATTGCGGCAAAAGTCCAGCAATGGGGTGAAGATTTGGATAATGGAAGGTGAACCGTTGCAGCGAGTTTACAGCCCGTCTGGCAGGGAAAAATCAGTCAGATCGGGGATGGGCAAGGCACGCAGGGGTTCGGACACACCCCGCAGGGTCAATTCCAAATAAGCACTGTCCGCAACAGTCTGGCCTGCAGCTTCCAGAAGGGGTTCGGAAAACAGGGCCTGAACGCCATGGGCTTTCGTTTCCGCCTCCAGACGGCTCGCGGTATTCACAGTGTCCCCAATCAGCGTGCGAGGGGACAGGCCCGCCGCACCGATTTCCCCAAGGACAAGCGTGCCAAGGTGCAGGGACAGCCCGATTTTGACCGGGTCTGTGTTCTCGGTACTGATGTCATCGTTGAACCGTTGCAAGGCCGCACCGATCCCAGACGCCGCCGTCAAAGCTGCACGAGCAGAAGAAGGCGTGTCCTCCAATTCAAACACGGCCAGCAAGCCGTCGCCGAGGTACTTGTCCACAGTGCCACCCGCCCGCGTGATCGGAGGCACAACTGCATCAAAGAACCGGTTGAGCAGGAACACCACGTCATAGGGCAATTGCCCGGCTGTGCGAGCGGTGAACCCCCGCATGTCCAGAAACAGAACGGCGAGCTTTGCTTCTTTTCCCTGAGCGGCGGCGTTGGATATCAGGCGTCCGTCCGGTTGGAACATCCGGTATACGGTGAGCGGTTCTGTGGGGCGGATCTGACAAGCCAAGCGCGCATCGGGAGGCGCACCAACCGCTTGCAGCGCACGTTCTTCGGAGGGGGAAGGCGGGGGCAGAGACGTCGCACCGCTTTGGATCACAACACGACAGGTCGTACAGCGACCACGGCCCCCACAAAGAGCGGTGTGAGGGACACGCGCGGCGTTGCTCATCTCCAACAGGGTTGGGCCCGGGGCGGAGCTGATCGTGGGGCCACCGACATAGGTGATCTTGAGCGTTTTGCGAGGGCGAAGCGCCTGACGCGCACCATAGATCACCACAGTCAGAGACAGCAGAGCCACACTGGCCCAGAAGAGTTGGTCGGATTGTTGGATCAGCACGGCAAACTCACCGGGGCCGGGCCAGTTGGTGTGATCAAAGAAATCGAGCCGGGTGTCTTCGTTACCCGCCAGAATGGCCTTGGCTCGCCGTCCTTCGCTGAGAAACCCCATCAGGGCGAAGCCCGGGATCAGCGTGCCCAACGCGATCAGCCAGGGCACGGAGCGCCGCCACCAGCGCGTCATACGAAGCCACATATGCAAGCCAAGGCAGCCATGCGCCCAGACGATCAGCAGGAGCCCGGATTGCTTCCAGCCATCCGAGTGGTTCCAGATCAGCGCAGAGATATAGCCGACCGTGTCATGTGTCTGAAATTGTTGGTAACTCCCACGCGTGAATATCACATGCGTGGCCAGAACCAGAGGGATCAGCACACCAAAGCCGACCTGAACGATCTCAACAGGCGTGAAGCGCAAATGACGGCTGAAGGCGACTTTGCCCAGTGCCAGTGCGCCATGGATCAAAAGCGCGCCATAGATCACGACAGAGCCGACAAAAGACCGCGTGATCCATTGGCGCGCGTCCTGAAATGCATCCGCCGCTGTCGGGGAAATCAAGGCCACACCGATATTGAGGAAATGCAGCGTGACATAGACGAACAAAACCAGCCCGGTCGCGATGCGCGCCTTGGTTGCCGGGGTGCCTTGCCAGAGTGCGCTCATACCTGCTCCGGTGCCAGATCAGGTGCAAGGTGTGCGCTTTGGGCAGGCCGGTCAACCGCGAAGATGCGGACGCGGTCGTTTAGCTGACGATTGGATGGTGCAGGTTGTCGAGACTTGGAAGCAAGGCCAGCAGGATGGAGCGCAGGCGCGGCAGATCGATCGGTTTGCCGCTGTAGGGGGCTTCGCGGAATTTCTCAAGGAACTCAATGTCCTGATGGTACCCGGTGATAAACGCAAATGGAACGCCAAGTGCGCGCAGGCGTTGGGCGACGGGTTCGCTGGTTCTGTCGTGACCAAGGTTGATGTCCAGAAGCGCGGCCTGTGGCGTGCCTTGGTCCAACGCCTGCAATGCACTTTCCACGCACTTGAAGGACCCGAACACGGTCAATCCCAGCGCTTCGAGCTTCATTTCCAGATCCATGGACAGCAAAAGCTGGTCTTCCAGTATCAGAACAGAGTTCCCCTCATGTGCCATGTGGCACCATCGGCTCAAAGCTGAGCGTATAGGTGACCACACCATCTTTGGCGCTATGTGTTGCTGTTCCGTTCAACTCACTGGGCAAAACCCGGCGCAACAGGACGCTGCCAAAGCCGGTTTGTGGAAGATCGCCATCTGGAATCGGAGTGTTGACCGTTTCCTGCCAGATCAACGTGGCTGAGCCTTCCTGCGCGCTGCTGGAAAGCTGCACAACACCACCTGCGCGCTGCAAGGCGCCGTATTTCAGGGAATTGCTGACCAGTTCAAACAGGCCAAGCGACATGCTCATGACGTATTGTTCGGGGATCAGGCAAGACCCGTGCCAGTCGGTCTGAAACTTGTCCGCATCCAGTAAAAACGCAGCCGCCGTTTCTGACGCAATCTGAGCCAGTTCCACATCGCTCCACGCGTTTTTCTGGAGTAATTCCTGAGCGGTGGACAAGGCATTCAGTCGATGATGGATCGAGTCTGCGAAGGCTGTCACGTTGTCGGTCTTAAGGCTGGTTTGATCCACGATGGTGGACACAACGGCCATTGTGTTTTTCAGCCGGTGTTGAAGCTCACGCAACAGCAATTCGTTGCGAAGCTCTGCTCGCTTGCGCACGGTGATGTCTTCAACCGTGCCCACGAGCATGATCGGTTTGCCGTCCTGAAACTTGGTCTTGGCACGTGCGCGTAGCCACGTTTCGGGCTGGTTGCCCCGCGGGATCAGGCGGTATTCCATGTCTATGACGCCCGGCCCGTCCGGGTCGAGAGCTTGGGCCGTTGCGGAATCATGCAATTCTCGATCACGGGGATCGACTTTGGACACGACATAGGCGTAGTCGATCTCTTCATGGGGTTCTGCGCCCCAAATGGCACGCACCCGGTCATCCCAGAACGCGCGTTCAGATTGGGGTTCGAACTCAAACACACCGATATTTGCGGCCTCAAGTGCCGCGGTGTTGCGCCGGTTCTGAGCATCTTCGATGTCGAGGTAGCTTGATTCATTCATAGTCACGCACCGTATGAATTCCCGCAATCCGAGCATAGCTGAGAATGTTGCCAGAGGCAAAGACGACCTGTGTCGCGCGCGACAAAATTTGCAGAGGGTACGTAAATTTTTGCTTTAGCGCTCGTACGCAACGTCAAGACATTGTTAACCTTTGGCGCAGTCGGCAGCTTTAAGGGGATGGCTGCCACGCTGCGGGGGCGCCGAAGCGGCGCAGGGATGCACCGCTTGATGTGTTCCAGTCAAACAGGACCAGATGCGTGCGATCCGGAGCGCGGGTCGACGGGTAGAGCATCCCGTGCGCACCGGCCTGACGGGCCGCGTCGCTCACATCCCACGTTGACGGGCGCGTGCCTGAGGCGTGGATCGGTTGCCAGCGCTGCAATGCCCCGTCGAGTGTAATGCCAAGGGCGACACATGTGGCCGGGTTCCGCAAGTCCACCAAGCGGTCGGCAGAGACTTGCAGTTCGACAGAAACGCGCGCGTCATCCGAGGGTTGGATATAGTATCCAATCGCGATGCCCGCGCCGATCAGGCTGAGCGAGGTATAATGCGCGGATTGGCCGGAATGATGGAACCGCCCTACCTCTGACGCGGCAGAAGACAGGGCTGCGTCATCAGGTAGGGACGCCCATTGGATGCGCCAAAGCGGGCCATGATAGGCCTGCCATGGCACAGGATCGGGCAAGCTGGAGTTACTCTGCCGCGAGTTCGGCCGGGTCTTCCTGTTCGGCCAGCCAGCGTTCGGCTTCAAGTGCTGCCATACAGCCCATACCAGCAGAGGTGACGGCCTGACGATACTTGTGATCAGTCAGGTCACCCGCCGCGAACACCCCCGGAATGGAGGTTTCGGTGCTGTCGGGTTTGGTCACGACATAGCCGCCCATATGGGTTTCCAGCACATCCTTCACCAATTCATTGGCGGGCGCATGGCCGATGGCGATGAACACGCCTTTGCAAGGGATGTCCGTGATCTCGCCCGTTTTGGTGTGCTTGACCTTCACCCCTTCGACGCCGAGCGGATCGGAAGTGCCATAGACCTCTTCAATCTCGTGGAACCAGAGAGGTTCGATCTTGGGGTTCTTGCGCAGACGGTCCTGCAGGATCGCTTCGGCGCGCAATTCATCCCGACGGTGGATCAGAGTGACTTTGGAAGCGAAGTTGGTGAGGAACAAAGCCTCTTCCACGGCTGTGTTGCCGCCGCCGACAACGACGATTTCCTGCCCACGATAGAAGAACCCGTCACATGTCGCGCAGGCGGACACACCAAAGCCTTTGAATTTTTCTTCAGTGTCCAGCCCCAACCATTTGGCACGCGCGCCAGTGGCAAGGATGATCGCGTCGGCCACATATTCGGTGCCGCTGTCGGACTGGCACACGAAAGGACGTTTGGTGAAATCGACGGAAGAGATGATGTCGCCGATGATCTCGCAGCCCATCGCTTTGGCATGGGCTTCCATACGCACCATCAGGTCGGGACCTTGCACTTCGGTGTCACCGGGCCAGTTTTCGACCTCTGTGGTGGTGGTCAACTGGCCACCGGGCTCGATGCCCTGAACGAGGATGGGTTCGACCATGGCACGGGCGGCATAAACACCGGCGGTGTAGCCTGCGGGGCCGGAGCCGATGATCAGAACTTTGGTGCGACGTGTTTCAGCCATCTTGGCCCCCCGAGAATGCGTGGCAGTGTTGGAGCGATGATATAGCGATCCCGAGGGCGGCCTTAAACCCCTTGGATGCAGGGCGACGATCACGGGTGCGGCATTGCGGCAGAAAGAAAATTACTTGGTTGCGAAACATTATTGCGCGCGCATTCCGGTCTGCTATAAGATTCGCAAAAATAGGGAGGTGCGCATGGCCGCGACTGGTCTTGATCCCATTGATCGAAAAATTCTGGCTGAACTGCAGGCCGATGGTCGCATGACCAATGTGGAGTTGGCAAAACGAGTCGGTATCTCTGCGCCGCCCTGTTTGCGCCGGGTGCGCACGCTGGAGGACGAAGGTTACATCAAAGGCTACCACGCCGATGTGGAATCCCGAGCGCTCGGGTTCGAGGTGCAGGTTTTTGCGATGGTCGGGCTGGCGTCACAGGCGCGCGACGATCTGATGGCGTTTGAGGATCAGTGCCGCGCGTGGTCGCTGGTCAGGGAATGCCACATGCTGAACGGGGAAGTGGATTTCATCCTGAAATGCGTCGCCCCCGATTTGTCGAGCTTTCAGACCTTTCTGACGGATGAATTGTTGACCACACCCAATGTGGAAAGCGTGAAGACATCGCTGGTCATCAAGGAAGCCAAGGACACGCCGGGCGTGCCGTTTGAGGTGCTGGAAGAACGGCTCGCCAAGAGCGCTTAGGCGACTTCCGCGCGATGCGCGGCGGCGAGATCGGCCATGCTGTTAAACCGGAAGTCATAAGACGGCATGTCACCGGGGTTCATGGTGGCACCGAAGCCGTCCTTGTCGTGGCGACGGTAGATCCAGCAATTGGCCAGCCCATATTTGTTGGCCGGGGCATGATCGTGGAACATGCTTTCGGCGGTGTGAAGAATGTCCGACTTTTCAATGCCTTGGCGGGCAAGCGTTTCCAGCATGTAGTCGAAGTTGCGGTCCGAAGGCTTGTAGCTGCCGATGTCCTCGGCAGTGTAGACGCCATCGAATGCGACGCCCAGTCGGGTGTTTGATCCCTGAAAGCTAAGGTTGTCAGTGTTGGTCAAAACCACCAGCTTGTAGTGCTGTTTGAGGTAAGCCAGTGCCGCGCGGCTGTCGTCAAAAGCGGGCCATTGGCGCACGGATAGACCATAGGCTTGGCACTCTTCCCACGTGACCGAAACGCCCCATTCTTCGGCCAGACGGCGATAGACCACGGCGAGCAGGTCGGAGTATGTCTTGGATGGGGTCCAGCGCTGAGTGGTGGATTCGTGATGGGCGTGCGCCTCAAGAATGTCGTCGCGGGTGAGTCTGTGACTGACCTGATCGGTCAGGGGCTTCAGGGCTGTGACCATGCCGCTTTCCCAGTCGATCAGGGTTCCATAAACGTCAAACGCAAGAACTTTGAAATCACTCAGCTTCATTGGGGCCCGTCCTCCTGTCCAATTTGGATGACGTTTAGTGGACCTCTTTGCAAAAGGAAATCCGCCCCGCACACAACGAGAACGCTGCGAACGGGGCGGTGTCGCCACGGGAGAGAGCCGTGAACATGGTCAGTGTTTTCAAAGGTTCGAAGGTTCGGGTCTTCGACATCCGTTGGTGCTGGCAGGGCCGGGACTTCGGGATGCCGAAGACCCTAGTACCCCGCCGCCTCCAACACCGGATCGATTTCTGGCGCGCGCGGATGGGCCAAGGGGCCGAAATCCGTCACGTGCGAGATATGAGGGAACATGGACAGGAACAGATCGCGCATTGCGTGAGACACTTTGCGTGTGGCCTGTACTCCGGGGTGGAACGTTTCGCATTCCAGACCGCTTGCGCGGATGGCGGCGTGACGTTCCAGCACCAGATGGAACATGGTTACTGGGGTCGGGGGCGTGATTTCGATCACGTTGACCCCGTCAACGAATTCCTGAACCGGCGTCAATAGGGGCGCGTGTCCGTGCTGACCCCGCAGATGCGGAGGCGTTTGCAGGATGCGCGCGCTGGAGCCGAGGGACAGGAAAATCTCCGGGCGGCCCTGACCGAACGAGTCAGACATGATCCGCACCAGCGAAGTCCTGCGCCCATGGACATCAGCCGGGGAAAAGCTGCTGGAGCCGATCCACAGAACGCGTGAGGGGCGTCCTGAAGATGTCCAGAGTTCGTCACCGGGTTGCAGGTCTTCGATTGCGATATCGCCTGCGGTGGTTTGCAACACCGTACCCCGAGCGAATGCGGAAAACGCGGATTCGAACAGGGGCAAGGAAGGCACTTTCATCTGAGAGACAAATGGCGTGCCGTCCCGACGCAGCGCGGCGATATCAATCATGCGCGTGCCGGGTTGAACAGGTCGGGAGAGGCCGACCGTGGAGGGAGAGCGAAGGGCCGGAGAGGCGGCCGAGGAGGGTAGTACGCCGCGAGCGGCGTGAGGATTTATAGACATGTGAGCACCGTTTACTTGGTAGCCACATCCTCGCTGGCCCCCACCAGCAACGACAGACGAGCTGTTGTCTTGCGTTGTCTGTTTTTCGCCTTAAACGAGCCGTTTCGTCAAACTTTTGTTAGGATTGACGTGTTTTGCGGAACCAAAACCGGGTGACGCGCTTTGATTGTTTCAAAACCAAAAGGCAAAGGTGCCACATTCTGATTCTTTTGTGCCACAAACAGGGGTGCGAAACGGGTTTGTCGCGGGCCTGTGCATATTGAAGGCGATTCCTGCACGCACAGGTCGCAAATCAGTTCAGAACGCCGCCATCGTCGTCATCCCCGGATTCCATCATCAGGGACACCAGATCCCGGATGATGATGACCTTCTTGCCCTGAACGTCGATCACGTCGTCTTTGCGCAAGGCCGTCAGCTGGCGCGACACGGTTTCGATGGTCAGTCCAAGGTAGGTCGCCATGACTTCCCGCGTCAGAGGCAGTTCCAGCCGAAGGTCTTCACCCAAAGCATCCCCACCGGGACGCACACTGCGTTTGTGGATCAGCAACAGGAATGAGGCGACTTTCTCTCGCGCGGTTTTACGCCCCAGCAAAAGCATCCAGTCCCGCGCGGCATCCAGTTCGTCCAGTGCCATTTCCAGCATACGTTCCCCGATATGAGGCGTTTCCGCAACGAGGGCTTCGAACGGGGAGCGCTGAAAGCAACACAAGGTCACATCCGAAATCGCCACGATGTCATACTGCAACTGCTGACGACCGGGACGGCCAATGAAGTCCGATGGCAAAAGCAGGCCCACGATTTGGGTGCGCCCGTCTTCCATCACACGGGTCAGCGTTGCCGTGCCTGTAACAACAGAGGAAATCGTCGACATATCGTCACCACGCACCGCGATGGTCTGTCCGGCAGTGTATGACTTGTAAAACTTGATTTGCGACAGCCGTTCTAATTCATCCGGCTCACAGCGAGAGCAAACCGCTCTGTGTCGGATGGGGCATGCAGAGCAATCCCCAGAGAATTCCGGTGTTTTGTTCATTCGCGCATTTCTCTTGATCTGAATCAAGGTTGGCGAGGGCTGAATTCGCCAAGGTGTCTCCATGAAACACGAAAACGCCTTTGCACGCCACGGATTATTTGACGCACGTGTGCCCCGATACACCAGCTACCCGCCGGCAAATCGATTTGAACCGGTGGAAGACCCCGGCACCGCGACCCGCTGGATGCGGGAGGTTCCCGAAGGATCGGCGCTGTCGTTTTATATGCATGTGCCGTTTTGCAAGAGGCTCTGCTGGTTCTGCGCCTGCCGCACACAGGGGACCAAAACCAATGGGCCGGTGGAGAATTACATTGACCATCTGATGGCGGAGATTGATCTGACCAAGCTCACTCTGCCGGATGTCAGGACCGAAAGGGTGCATATCGGAGGGGGCACGCCAACACTGTTGACGCCCAAGATGATCGCAAATCTGATGTGCACGTTCTTTGAGGCGTTTCCGGCCAAGAAGGACACCGAGTTCAGCGTCGAGATTGACCCAACAGAAGTTGATGCAGAACGCCTGGCGGCCTTTGCGTTGGCGGGAATGACCCGGGCGAGTCTTGGCGTGCAGGATTTTGAAGACCGGGTGCAGGAGTCTATTGGGAGGACCCAAAGTTACGAGCAGACTGAACGCTGCGTGAAACAGTTACGAACTCTTGGTGTTGAGAACATCAATCTGGATATCCTCTACGGGTTGCCGTTCCAGACGGTGGATACACTGAATGCCACTCTCGACAAGGTGCTGGCGCTGGACCCGGACCGGATCGCGGCCTTTGGCTATGCGCACGTGCCGTGGATGTCGAAACGTCAGACGCTGATCCCGGAAGAGGCGCTGCCGGACCCACACGCGCGCCTTGATCTGTTTGATGTGATCGCAAAACGCTTGGGGCAGGCGGGATATGTTCAGGTCGGGATTGATCACTTTGTGAAACCGAATGATGGGCTGGCGCTTGCGTTGGCAGAACAACGCTTGCACCGGAATTTTCAGGGCTACACGGATGACGGCAATCCATGGCTGATTGGTTTGGGGGCGTCGTCGATTTCGAAATACCCCAAAGGATATCTGCACAACGCGACCTCGACCGCGCAATATCTGGGGCGCATCGCGGAAGGCGAGTTTGCGACCAAACGCGGAATCGAGATGAGCCCGTCCCAGCATCTGACGGCGGAGTTGATCGAACGGTTGATGTGCTATGGGCGCATCGAACTGGATGAACTGGCTCGCAGCACGGGGCGCGACCTGTCGATTGCCCGACTAAAGCTGGAGGCGGTTGCAAAGGAATTCGCACCACTTGTCACGATGACCGGCGACAAGCTGCACGTGGATAAGGAAGCCTATCCGTTGCTGCGCATCATTGCGGCCAAGCTGGATGATGGCGCGCTGGACGGAAGCGCGCACGCGATTGCGACGTAACGTGTTGTCGCTTTCCTTGGGGGCTGGGCTGAACTAGCCTGCCCGACAAACCCCGGGGGAGGCGCGCATGGATCGCAAACTGCTTTTGATCATTCTGGATGGGGTGCCGTGGCGCAATTGGCGGCGGCTGTTTGGCAATCTGGAAGGATGGGTCGCGTCTGGCGAGGCAAGGGTGTGGCGTCATCGCGCGGTGGTGCCGTCGATTTCGGCGAGTTGTTATGCCTCCATCCACACAGGGCTGACCCCACAACAGCACGGCTGCACGGGCAATGGGAATGTGTTCTATCTGGATCAGCCGGATATCTTTACGCAGACCCGCAAGGGCGGCGGGGTGACGGGGGCTGTGGCGCATAGTTTCTGGTCCGAGTTCTTCAACCGAGCCCCTTTTGATTATGTGCGAGATATCGAATTCGATGAACCGGACAATCCGGCGATCAATCACGGACGCTTTCACACGATGACGGGCTATGGGCGCGACAATCAGATGACGCCGAGCGATGTGGATCTGTTTGCGACGCTGACTTCACTATGTGCAAGGTTCGGGCTGGATTACGGGATGCTGCATACCTGCACACTGGATTCGATGGGGCATCGGTTCTTTCACGAGTGCCAGGAGATGGACCACGCGTGTTTCGTGATGGATGAGATGCTGGCTCCGTTCATTCCGAAATGGCGCGAGATGGGGTATGAGCTGTTGATCACCGCTGATCACGGGCAGGATGATCGGGGGCATCACGGCGGGACGACCGACCTACAACGCGATTCCGCGTTGTACTACTTTGGTGAGGCAGAGGGGCCGTCTGCGGATACGATCATCGAACAGACACAACTGGCGCCGACGATCTTGTCCCGTTTGGGCGTGCCAGTGCCTGACACGATGACAGCGTCCTCGTTTTTGATGTGAGCCTTAGTTCGGATGGGCGGGG
>CAZDXI010000082.1:0-10865 GCA_964509095.1 uncultured Rhodobacterales bacterium | reverse complement strand
CCAAATAGACTTGGCATTACTTGCCGGGAATGACTGGAAGTTTTTTGGATTTCGCAGATTTCAGTCCGCTCAAAACCCAGGTCGACCCACGCTATGTTTATAGGACGCGACCCTCACTTGGTTCGGGTAGGAGACGAGACTGGCCAGGCGGAAAGCAAGAGTTCGTGGCAGTCGTGCGATAGCTGCTGTTGGATGGATCCTCATGACCTAGAACGCACGATCGTTACAGTGTGACTGTCCGCCCACTCGCTTGAGCGATGCATCTTTCATATGTTGGTACTTCGTTTGCTGACCAGACCCCAATGGCTTGTTAGGGGATTTCAGCTACTGAAACAGGCCTTTAACCCAGTCTTCGGCTTAAACTGGCGGCGGCGCCTCTGGGTTTTGTTGGCCACGTTCTGCGGACACACATTTGACTATCACCCCCAATAAAGCCGCATTGGGTTGTCGACCAAGAGTTTGCGTTGTTGATCAGCAGTGCGGGCGATCAGAGGTATGTAGTCGACCAGCGCGCCGTCGTCAGGCATGTGGGATTTCATGTTGGGGTGCGGCCAGTCGGTGCCCCAGAGGACGCGATCCTCGAAGGCGTCTATGACGCGTTGATAAAACGGCACCACATCGTCATAGGGCGGACCAGCCACGGTCAGCCGCTCTGGGCAGGTGACTTTTGTCCAGATGTTGTCGTTTTCATCCATCAGGCGGATGAAGCGGTCGAAGTCCGGGTGATCCACACCACTCGTCACATCCGGGCGGCCCATGTGATCGACCACGACGATCCCGGGGAGTTGCTTCAAAAAGGGTTCCAGTTCCTCCAGATCAGCGGCTTCAAAATAGACGACGATGGACCAGCCGAAGGACTGGATCTTGTCGGCGATACCGAGAAACACCTCTTTTGGTGTTGCATCCACCAGCCGTTTGACAAAGTTGAACCGCACGCCGCGCACGCCTGCGGCATGCATGTCCTCCAACTCTCCAGCCGAGATGTCTGCGCCAACGCTCGCCACGCCCCGCGCCAGATCGCCCGCCGTTCGGCAGGCATCTACCATCGCTGCGTTGTCCTTGCCATGGCATGTCGCCTGTACGATCACATTGCGCGTAAAGCCCAGATGGTCGCGCAGGGCAAAAAGCTGATCCTTGCCTGCATTGCAGGGCGTGTACTTGCGCTCGGGCGCAAAAGGAAACGCGGGCGAAGGCCCAAAGACGTGGCAATGGGCATCGACCGCCCCTTCGGGCAGCTTGAAGTCCGGCACCTTGGGATCGGGATGAAAGACCAGCCAATCGGGGTCCATCTTTTGTTCGCTCACAGGAATACCTCTCCGTCCATCAACTTGCGCGCGGTGCGCAGGATTGCGGCCTCTGCCACGTTGCCCTCGCCGTCCAAAGTGGCCACCACTGTCATCTCGCCTGTGGGGTGTTCGATGGAGAGGCTGCGTTGTGCGCCTTCGCCTCGGTCTGCCAGATCGTAGGCTGGCGCGCCCGGCAAGAGGCACGCTGTAGCCACGCTCACAGCCCCCAGCACCCCGATGGTCTTGTGGCAATTGTGCGGGATGAAGGTGCGGGTGCCAACAGCGCCGCCGTTCACAGGTGCGCTGACCATGGTCATCTTGGGCACGGATTTACGGCTTACATCGCCAAGGTTCATCAAAGGCCCACAGGCCAGCCGCAGGGCTTCGAGTCTTTGGCGAAGGGGCTGATCGGCTTCCAGCTCTTGCGGGGTTTCGGTGCCCGCAATTCCCATATCAGACGCACGCAACACAACACAGGGCATGCCGTTGTCGATCAGGGTGACTTCAACCCCTTCGACCACGTCCACGGCATTGCCCGTCGGAAGCAAGGCCCCGCAAGAAGAGCCGGCAGTGTCCTTGAACGTCAGCGGAGTTGCAGCCGCACCCCCCGGCACCCCGTCGATCTGCGCATCCCCCTTGTAGGACACCACGCCGTCTGGCGTGCTAACTCGCGCCACAGCGACCTGTCCGGTGTTTTGCATGTAGATGCTGACAGGCGTCACGCCGTCTTGCGCCGCCACAAGCCCGCGTTCGATGGCAAAGCCACCGACACCGGCCAGAATGTTCCCGCAGTTCTGCGCGTCCGTTACAATTGGCTGATCCACAAAAACCTGCAAAAAGAGGTAATCGACATCGACACCTTCCCGCGCCGAGGGGGCCACAACTGCCACTTTGGAGGTCAACGGATCAGCGCCCCCCATCCCGTCGATCTGCCGCACATCGGGCGAGCCCATAACGCGCAGCAAGACCGCATCGCGCGCCGCTACGTCATCGGGCAAGTCGGACGCGAGGAAGTACGCCCCCTTGGACGTCCCGCCGCGCATCCACATCACCCGGACGCTTTCAGACATACTTCAGGCCCTTTTCGGCCAGCCGGTCACGCATGTTGTAGATGTCGAGACCCAGTTCACCCGCCTCAAATCGAGCGCGCTTGTCGCCTTCGTTGGCTTCTCGCGCGCGAGCTTTGTCCAGCACCTCTGCCGCCTCGTTACGGCGCACCACGCACACGCCATCATCATCAGCCACCACAATGTCACCGGGATTGACCAGCGCATCCGCACAGACCACCGGCACATTGACCGAGCCCAACGTCTCCTTGATCGTGCCTTGCGCATGCACAGCCTTGGACCAAACAGGAAAGCCCATCTGTGTCAGATCAGCCACATCGCGCACACCGGCGTCGATAATCAAGCCCCGGCACCCGCGCGCCATAGCGGAGGTCGCCAACAGGTCGCCAAAATAGCCTGCATTGGACGGTGAGGTCGTGCCCAGGAGCAGGACGTCGCCAGCCTGCAATTGCTCAATCGCCACATGCACCATCCAGTTATCACACGGCGGCGCAAGGATGGTCACGGCAGACCCCGCGATGCGCGCGCCGGAATAGATGGGGCGCATGTAATCAGCCAAGAGCCCTTTGCGACCTTGTGCTTCGTGAACTGTCGCTACGCCGCATTCCGCCAGCCCGTCGATGACTGCTGACTCGGCGCGTTCGATATTCTGGACGACAACGCCCGTTTGTCCCGGCTGCCAGGTCATTCCAGCTCATCCACGGTGCGGGGAAAGACAGTCTCAAACCCTTCTGCATACTTTGCAGCCCGGCCCCCGGCCTGACCGCCTGAGTTGCGGCGGAAGTGATTGGCGCGGTTTTCAGCCACGTTCTTGTAGAAGTTCCACAGGTGCTCCTGCCCCTGCATGCACTGGATCGCCGCCCATTTTTTGTCCCAGACATCGGTGATGTCGAGAAAGACAGATGGCTTCCATTCCATCTGCTCGGTCTGGTGGGGTTCAAACAGGTAAAGCTGCGGCGCACCCAGCACCTTTTCGCCCGGTTTGTGGCCCCAGGCCTGCGCGATCATGCGCGTGCGCAGGGCGAACTGCGTCGTTTCCATATGGTCCGTGTTGTAGGGGTCCCACTTGGAATGGGACATCATGAACTTTGGCTGCACCTCGCGGATGACATCGACCATGCGCTCCTGCGTCTCGTGGCCCAGATCAAGCGGGTAGTCGCCCACGTCGAAAAACCGAATGTCATTCACACCCAGCGCAGCGGCTGCGTTCTCGGCCTCCTTGCGGCGCTCGGTTTTGACGGTCTCAAGGGTCATGCCGTCCTGTTTCCACAGCTTCGCGCTCTCACCACGCTCACCATAGGACAGGCAAACGACCGTAACCTCAAAACCCTTCTGTTGGTGCAGCGCAATCGCCCCACCCGCACGCCACACAAAATCCGCAGAATGCGCACTGATCACCAGCGCTGTCTTTTTGTCGGTCATAAAAGGGCCCCTTGTTTTTCTGTCTGAAGAGCAACGGCGAAGGTCTGGCTGAGTGTAAGGGCGATCACACCAAATTGCCTATTTCGAATTGAACCACTAGGATAGGAAAATTCTATAGAGGCAGCATGCAAGGCGGTTTCCCAAACATACGGCACATGCGTGTTTTTCTCGAAACCGCGCGCACGGGATCCGTGTCACGCGCAGCGGAACTTTGTTACCTGTCTCAGCCTGCCGCGACACAAGCCATTTCCCGGCTGGAAGCCGATATCGGAACCTCCCTTTTGGTGCGACGACGACAAAAGGCCGCCGTGACACCTTGCGGCAAGTTATTCGCAGAGCGCGCCGCGAACGCCCTGTCCCACCTGAAAAGCGGCGCACGGGCCGCTTTGCGGGCAAGCGACGCAAAGGCATCTCACGGATCAGAGTTCGCAGCTTCCGTTACGGCGTCGCAATTGCGCAACCTCATAGCAATCGCCAACGCCGGAAGCTTTTCCGTTGCGGCCAAAATGCTTGGCTTGTCGCAACCAACAGTGCACCGGACGGCCCGCAGTCTGGAAGACGTCGCGGGCGTGCCACTGTTTATTGCCCGCCCCTCGGGGGTGCGGCTGACTCCATCAGCCGAAGCTTTCGTTCTGGGAGCCAAACTTGCGCAGTCCGAGATCCGGCAAAGTCTTGAAGAGATCAGCCGCGAACTGAACCGAGAATCCGGCACGTTTGTCCTTGGTAGCTTACCGCTTGCCCGTACAACAATCGTCCCAAAGGCCGTTCATGCAACGGTCAGCGGCCTCGACGGATTCCAGGTCCGTGTGGTTGAAGGGCGCTATGCCGAATTGCTGCGCTCTTTGCGAGAAGGTGATCTCGACTGCCTGATAGGGGCGCTCAGGAACCCCGTGCCTGCTGACGACATCCACCAAGAGTTTCTGTTCCAGGATGCGCTGGCGATTGTTGCGCATCCCGACCATCCGTTGGCCGGGCAAAGGATTCAGTCCTTGGACGAAACGTTTCCTTATCCCTGGATCGCGCCACCAAAGGATACCCCAGCAGGTCAGTACCTGTTCGAAACGCTCCGTATTCAGGATTGGCCAACAACCCCTGTGCGGGTCGTTTCATCATCCATGGCGGTCCTGCGCGGGGTATTGGCTGAAGGGCCTTATCTGTCGATCGTTTCAAAACACCAAATCAATGTCGATGAAGCCCTAGGCGCAATCACGACACTGGATGTTCCGCTGCAGGGCCAGTTCCGCGACATCGGTCTGACCTACCGCCGCGGTTGGAAACCAACAGAAAGTCAATCAAGGTTCATAGAATTCCTACGCGAGTTCAGCGCACTTGGCGGTCCAAGAGAAAAGCCCTAACGCCCGGGGTATAGCATTTTCCGATTTTCGACAGGTCATTCGAATTGGGTTTCAGCGGTTTTGGTGCTATCGTTTGGCTGGCATGAATTGAGAGGCATTCAAACGATACCGTGCGCCTTACAGAGTTTCGACGACGCAGGGTTGGAAAACCAGCTTTTGAGTTGGGACGGCATGTGCGCAGGGCGCTGACGGACGCGTTCCCGATGCGGCTTGAAGGCAACCAGGGGAGGAAGACACGATGAAGAAAGATTACGAAGACATCCCCGGAACCTTTGTGTTTGACGCAGACCGAGGACGTGAGGGGTATCAGCTAAACCAGTTCTGTATTTCGCTGCGCCTTCAGGTCAACCGAGACGCATTTAATGCGGATGAGGAAACCTACCTCGACAAATACGCCATGACATCTGAACAGCGTCAGGCCGTGCGTGACCGCGACTGGAACCGCCTGCTCGAATTGGGGGGCAATATCTATTACACCTCCAAGCTGGCGGCGAACGATGGGATCAACTTCCAGCAATTGGCCGGTCTGATGACTGGCATGGGCAACGAAGCCTATCGCGAGATGATGGTGAACGGCGGGCGCTCGCCCGAGGGCAACCGATACCAACACGAATGGGATGAAAAGGGAGACGCCTGATGGCGCGCATTACCGCAGGCGTGGGCTGTTCCCACGTGCCCGCCATTGGCGTGGCGATGGATCAGGGCATCACGGATCAACCCTATTGGGTGCCGGTGTTTGATGGGTTCGAGGCTTCCCGCGCCTGGATGAAAAAGGCCAAGCCCGATGTTGTCTTTTTGGTCTACAACGACCACTGCACTGTCTTTGATGCATCCTGCATCCCGACTTTTGCCTTGGGCTGCGCGCCAGAATTCGCACCTGCCGACGAAGGTTGGGGGCCGCGCCCGGTGCCCGTGGTCAAAAACCACCAGAAGCTTGCCAGCCACATCGCGCAATCCCTGATCTTGGATGAGTTCGACATCACCATCATGAACGAGATGGAAGTCGACCACGGCCTGACAGTGCCGCTGTCTGTGATGTTTGGCGATTATGACGCGGACGACGAATGGCCCTGCCTTGTGGTGCCATTGTGCGTCAATGTCGTTCAGTATCCACCGCCCACAGGCAACCGCTGCTTCAACCTTGGAAAGGCCGTGCGCAGGGCCATTGAGAGCTATGAAGAAGACCTCAACGTCGTGATCTTTGGCACCGGGGGTATGAGCCATCAGCTGCAATACAAACGCGCAGGTCTCATCAACAGCGCGTGGGATGGGCAGTTTTTGGACCGACTGACCTCGGATCCTGTGGGTCTGTCGCAGACGCCGCACGTGGAATACCTACGCGAGGCGGGATCCGAAGGGGTCGAGATGGTGATGTGGCATGTCATGCGCGGGGCGCTGGACGAGGACGTAACCGAAGTGCACCGCCACTACCACGTGCCCGCCTCCAATACGGCCGTGGGGCACATCATCTTGGAAAACAACAAGGACAGGATCGCCGAGACATGAGACTTTGCGTAGCAGGCGCTTACGGCGCGTTCGGGACCAAGCATCTGGAAGCGTTGGATAATATCGACGATGTGACTGTGACATCCGTCATGGGGCCTAAACAGGACAAGATCGACGCGCTCGCCGCAGAGCGTGGGATCGGACATGCCTCGACCTCACTGGAAGACTGCATCGCGCGAGATGACGTGGACGCGGTGATCCTCGCGACGCCCACGCAAATGCACGCCGATCAGGCCGTGGCCTGTATGCAGGCGGGCAAGCCCGTGCTGATTGAGATCCCCATGGCTGACAGCCTGGAAGACAGCGAGCGCATCTGTGCTACGCAAAAGCAAACCGGTGTGCTGGCAATGGCCGGACAGGTACGCCGCTTTAACCCGTCACACCAATGGATTCGCAACAAGATCGACACAGGGGAACTCAAGGTCCAGCAGATGGACGTGCAGACTTACTTCTTCCGCCGCACCAATATGAACGCAAAGGGCGAGCCGCGCAGTTGGACCGACCATTTGCTGTGGCACCACGCCTGCCACACGGTCGATCTGTTCCAGTATCAGACCGGCGAGGTCGCCTCCGAGGTCTATGGCCTTGAAGGCCCGCACCATCCCGAGCTGGGCATTGCCATGGACATGTCCATCGGCATGAAAACCCCTTCAGGTGCGCTTTGCACCCTGTCGCTGTCGTTCAACAACGATGGACCACTAGGCACGTTCTTCCGCTACATCTGTGACAACGGCACCTATCTTGCGCGCTATGACGATCTTTATGACGGGCGCGAAAACCAGATCGACCTTAGCGATGTGGCTGTGTCCAACAACGGTATCGAACTCATCGACCGAGAGTTCATCGCCGCCATCCGCGAGGGTCGCGCACCTAACGGGTCTGTGCACGACACCCTGTCCGCCATGCAAACGCTCGACAGGATTGAAAAGTCGTTTAGCTAGCAGGGCGCCCGCTTAGAAGAAAGCGGCCTCATGGGTTGGACCGTCATAGTCATGACTTTGGGCTATTGGGCGATGCACCATCGGCCAATAGCTCTAGCTCTTTTGCACAATGCAATGTAGCCATGCTGTCTCAACGTAGCCTCGAAAAAGAATTTCTGCCGGATATGGTGTCGTCCCCTGTGGTGATGCCGGACGGGCGCAATGTGTTCGTGCAACGACATGAAGTCACTATCACCGAATGGAATAGGTGCGCCTTGGACGGGGCGTGCGAACTGACCTTGCGCGCGCGTCCAGATCAGGACGGTGCGACGACACCAGCCACAGGGCTCAGTTATATCGACGTGCAACAATACGTCGGATGGATCTCCCAAAAAGCCCGGCATGACTTCCGTCTGCCCACGGCCGAAGAATGGAACGTAATGGCAGCACCCGTTCTACCGGATGCACCTGATCCATTGTTCACCGACCCGTCTTTGACATGGGCGTCCAGTTATATCATCGAAGGGCTGGCACCACGCGCCTTGAAGCCTCAAGGCAGCTTCTCAACTTCTCCCGAGGGAATTTCGGATCTGGATGGAAGCGTCTGGGAATGGACGATGGAGTGTTACGATGGAATTGCAAAAGGTACGCACCCAGATCGCTGTCCGGCATTTTTCGTCGGTGGAGAACATCTTGCCGCGATGTCTTTTCTGGTACGTGACCCCGCTCGAGGCGGCTGCGCAGTTGGCACCCCGCCCGCGCATCTTGGCATGCGTCTTGTTTCCGACGACCTCTTGTGATCGGTTATTCGGAATACGAAAGCGCGAACGAAACACATGTTGACCTATCGCATCGCTCGAACGATGCGGCCTGCGATCCTATCACCGGCGGCCCAGTCGGGATCATTGTAATTCCCAGCGAGGATTGTGATGGCCAGATCATCGTCTGGCAAAACGAGGATTTCCTGACCTCCATAGCCAGACCCCCTTACCACGTGTTGGCCACTAATCAGGCCCCCGCGATACCAGAAATATCCATACCCGGATCGTCCCCACGCATTTTCAACATGGCGATGGGTCGATTGCGCGATCCATGCCTGAGGGACGATCTGACGCCCGCGCCACCTGCCCCCACCCAAAGTAATGGATGCGATCTTTGCCAGATCACGCGCCCGGAACCTTAGCCCAGCGGCCGCGCTTGGAAAGCCGTCTTCAGGCCACGCAGGTGGTCGCCACCATTCGTAGTCATTGATCCCAAGCGGACCAAACAGAACCTCTTCAGCAAAACTTTCGAGCCGTTGCCCCGTCATGTTTTCGATCACTCCAGCGACGAGATCCGTCAATCCGCTATTGTAGTTCCATGCTGTCCCGGGTTCGCTGTGACGCTCTTTCGACAGAACAAAGCCGACAGGATCAGTGCTCGACAGCAGGCGGATATAGTCGTTTTCACTGGTGAAAGGCACAATCGTTTCGTTCCAAGACAGTCCTGCTGTCATGGTCAGGGCGTGGTACAACGTCACCGCGTCAGACCCGGTTGTGAACCCATTTCGATTTGGAAAGAAGCTCGCAATCGGACGGTTGAGAACGTTATCCACTTCGCCGTCAATCGCGATGCCAAGAAGAAGCGAGGTCACGCTTTTTGAAATGGAGCGGATGTCATGCAGGGTGTCAGGCCCATGCGTCACGACTCCATGTTCGCCGTCTTCGCCCGTCCAATAGTGCTCAAAGACAAGCCGCCCTGCATGTTCGATAAGAACGGCATGGATATTGGGTAAAGTCACGCCTGCTGTGATCATATCCACAAGTTCTGAAATCGCCGCAGGATCAAGACCCGCAGAGGTCAGATCGGCAATTTGCCATCCATCTTTCATGACGAGCGGTTCGGGAAGCAGGCCTTGCGGCGTTCCTGTCGACGGTAAGCAGGTGGTCAGGAGGCCGGAAAGAAAATAGCGGCGCGTCAGCAAAATTGCTCTCCCCGGTTTTGAACGCAGAGACCACTCAACACTAACGCCGAGGTAACAAAGGAGTCCAATCAACATGCTCGACCCGACTTTCAGCGTCTTGAACAGCGAACGGACGGCAGCAGCTAAATCGTGGCTGGTCCGCGCTGAGAAATAAGCGGCGCCGTTCTCTTAGGCGAAATCACGCAGGACCGCGTCAGTGCCTTTGTCGTGGAGCAGTGTAAGCCATTCTGCGAAGGCGTCCGCGAACACGGTGTTGTCACCCAGATCACCATAAAACTGACGTTGCGCGAGCCAAACTGAAGGGTCCGAAACGGCTTCATGTGCGGCTTTCGTCAATTGGTCCCAGAACGGGTCATTTGGCTCAATCACACTGCCATCATCCCGCGTCCCTATGCACATCCGTGCCCACAACGCTTCCGCCAAGGCGAGGCCACTTATGTCGTCGCCCGAAGCCAGCCGTTCATGGATCATTGGATGCAGGAACCCTGCATGGCGCGACGCGCCATCAAAAGCCACGCGGCGCGTAGTATCAACGATGGCAGGATTGGCGAAGCGCGTTTCGATCAGATCAATGTAAGCGGACGGAGTCATGTCCGGCACAGGCGCAACTTGCGGAGCGATTTCAGTGTGTTGTACCTTGTTAAAGAACCCGCGAATTGCTGGATGGTCCATACAGCCAGAGATCGTCTCAACTGACAACAACTCCCCCGCGTTGGCGAGCAATTGATGCCCTGCATTCAGGATGCGCAGCTTCATCACTTCGTAGTCATGCACCCTGTCGGAGAAAGTCGCGCCCACCTTGTCCCAGTCCGGGCGGCCCGCGCAAAAATCATCTTCGATCACCCATTGGCGAAAGTTTTCATGGGTCACGGGCGCCGCATCGCGGATCTTGAACTCGGATCGAACAAGCTCCAGCTCTTTCGGTCCCGTTGCAGGTACAATGCAATCGACCATAGAGTTCGGAAAGCTGCACTGCGCGTTTATCCATTCAGCCAGATCGGGATCAGAGAGCCGCGCAAGGGACACAACGGTCTGGCGCAGGATCGCTCCGTTTCCTTGGATATTGTCGCAAGATTGGCCTGTAAACGGCCCGACCCCAGTTTCACGGCGACGTTTCAGCGCCGCAATCATGGCTCCGAACGCAGTGCGTGGCGTGTCCGGGTTGGCAGCGTCGTGCTGAATGTCCGCGTGATCCACGTCAAAGCTACCGTCAGGCCGCATGTAGTATCCGCCTTCCGTCACAGTCAGGGACACGATGCGGATGGCCTGGTCCGCTATCTGCGCAATCAAAGCCGCGTTGGTGTCTTCGACCGACACAAAGTCGATCATGGCTCCTGTGATCTCGG
>CAZDXI010000081.1:10545-10915 GCA_964509095.1 uncultured Rhodobacterales bacterium | reverse complement strand
GCCGTACACCGGCACAGGTCGGCAAGACGCGCGCGAGTTCCTGTAGCGTCTCGGGCAGATCGCTGCGCCCACCGAAGGGCAAGCCCGTCGCAAAAACACATTCGATCATGCGCGCGCGACCAGAGACGCGCAGGCGCTGATCGTTCATCCATGCACCCTGCCCCTTTTCGGCAAAGAACATCTCGTCCTTGGCTGGGTCATAGACAACGGCGGCCACGATGCGGCCCTTATGTTCCAGTGCGATGGAGACCGCCCAATGCGGCAGCCCGTGCAGGAAGTTGGTCGTGCCATCCAGCGGATCAACGATCCAGCGGCGTGTTGGGTCCTGCCCGTCTTCCTCGCCGCCTTCTTCACCCAGCCAGCCATAGGT
>CAZDXI010000081.1:3265-10535 GCA_964509095.1 uncultured Rhodobacterales bacterium | reverse complement strand
GCCATAGGTCGGGCGCGCGCCCATCAGTTCTTCTTTCAGGATGCGTTCGGCTTCGATATCCGCTTTGGAGACGAAATCCCCGGCACCCTTCATCGAAGACTGCAGGTTTTCCACCTCGCGGAAGTCCTTGGACAGAGACCGGCCTGCCTTGCGGGCAGCCTTGAGCATGATGTTAAGATTTGCGCTGCCCTGCATCGGGTGTCTCCGGGTCTGGAACGTCTAAGGCGCGCGTCCTACACCGCCCGGCCCCGCGCCGCAAGCGACTTACTGTGCTTGCAAGCGCCTTGCTTCCTTGCGCGCCAGCGTAAGAAGCTCCTTCATGTAGCCGCGCTCCAGATCATCGCTGCGCACCGCTGCATAAAGCCTTCGCGTCAGTCCCTTTTCCGTCAGTGGGCGGGTAATGTAGTCCGACGAGTATTTGACCTCCCGCACAACCCAGTCTGGCAGCACTGACACCCCGCGTGCAGAGGCGACCAGCAAGAGGATCACAGCCGTCAATTCCACCTGCCGAATGGCTGCCGGTTCAACTTTTTTCGGGATTAACAACTGGCTAAACACGTCGAGCCGGGTGCGCTCCACCGGGTAAGTGATCAGTGTTTCACCGCGAAAATCCTCGGCCTCGACATAATCCTTTGCAGCCAGCGGGTGCGTGCTTGCCGCCACAAATACCGGTGCGTAGTCAAAGAGTTCTACAAACTCCACACCGGGAAGGTCTTCAGGATCGGACGACACGACAAGGTCCACGTCTTCTTTCAATAGCGCCGGCAGAGCGTCAAAGGCGAGACCGGGTCTTATGTCCACATCCACATCCGGGTAGCTTTTGCGGAAAAGCTCCAGCACCGGAAAAAGCCATTCAAAGCAAGCGTGGCATTCAATCGCGATATGCAGTCGCCCCGCGTCACCGGATCGCAACCCGACGAATTCCGCCTGCAACGCTTCGACTTGCGGTAAAACCTGTTCGGCCAGTCGCAACAACCTTTTACCCGCTGCGCTCAGCTTCAAGGGTTTGGAACGCCTCACAAAAAGCTCAACCCCGGCCTGATCTTCCAAGCCTTTGACCTGATGGGACAACGCGCTTTGCGTGATGTTCATCATCTCCGCAGCTCGGGCGAGACCGCCTGCTTCATGGATGGCCTTGATCGTTCGCAGATGGCGGAACTCAAGATGCATATGCAATAAACCTCATGTTCATCTTTAGTATTATGAATTTGTCTCACGTTCAGCCACATGGCACAAGGGCACATCATTTTGGAGAATAGTATGTCTGCACCCACCGTGTCCTTTGAAGTTTTCCCGCCTGCGTCCATGCGTGCGTCGTTCAAGCTTTGGGACGCGATGGCGCGACTGCAGGTGTTTTCGCCGGAATACGTGTCTGTGACCTACGGCGCACAGGGATCGGTTCAAGATGGCACGCCGGACACCGCGCGCGCTGTAATGGATCAAACCGGGTTGCGGGTAGCGGCGCATTTGACGGCAGCTCGGGCCAGCAAGGCCGAGGTTCTGGAACGTGCAAAAGGCTTTGCGGAATACGGCATCAACGATGTGGTCGCGTTGCGCGGTGACCCGGACACGCCCGGTGCAGCGTTTGAACCACACCCGCAAGGTTTTGCGAATTCGATTGAGTTGATCGAAGCCCTGGCACAGCTCGACGCGTTTCGCATTCGCGTGGGTGCGTATCCGGAAAGCCATCCCTCAGCGGCCTCGGATCAGCAAAACATCGACTTCCTCAAATCGAAATTTGATGCGGGCGCAGATGAAGCGATCACACAGTTCTTCTTCGAAGCCGATACGTTCCTGCGCTTCCGCGACGCCTGTGCGGCTGCTGGAATCGACAAACCAATTGTGCCGGGCATTTTACCAGTGACCAACTGGAAACGTGCGCGCGGGTTCGCTGAACGATGTGGCGCGCAGGTTCCAGAATGGTTGGTCAACGGTTTTGAAACTGCAATGCGTGATGACCGGGAGGATCTGTATTCCCTGTGCGTTACATCCGAGCTGTGCGCGAAACTGGTTGATGAGGGCGTGGACCATTTGCATATCTACACGTTGAATTCCTCCCGCCTGACAGAGCAACTTTGCGTCGCGCTTGGCGTGCCTGTGTCGCAAGTCGCGGTGCGCAACGTCGCGTAACACTTGCCTGCGCGGCGCGCGCGTCAATACTCCGGTCCAGCGACTGGAGAGATGACATGGCGATATTTGCATCCGGCCCCGAAGAACTTTTGAGCATGGCGGAACTGCTGGACCTGTCCGGTCTGGAGTTTATGACCGGCATTGCCGAAGGTCGCCTACCCGCGCCGCCAATCAGCAAGACAATGGGGTATGCTTTGCGTAGGGTCGAAGCGGGTCGAGTTCTGTTTCGCGGGGCACCCGCGTTCGATCACACAAATCCGATGGGTACTGTGCATGGCGGTTGGTACGGCACGTTGCTGGATAGTGCGATGGCGTGCGCAGTCATGACGATGATCCCGAAGGGCACCGTTTACACGACGTTGGAATACAAGGTGAATATTCTGCGTTCGATCCCAATTGGGATGGAGATCGATTGCGAGGGTGTGACCGATCACGTGGGACGCTCGACCGGGATTGCGCATGGTGACATTCGCGGTGTGGAGGATGGAAAGCTTTACGCGACAGGCTCCACCACTTGCATCATTATGACTCCGCCAAAACCCTAACTTATGCGTTCCATGGCTGTTTCTGACCGGAGCGCTGCCGCGCACGCGATTTTTTTGCGCGAGGCCGCGCGCGCCTTGGAGGACCAGTCCTCCAAACCTCCTGAGGTATTTGAGGACAGATGAAGACGAGGTTAGCGCACCGGACGAACGCTCAGGAAAGGAAGCCGCCATCCATCTGGCTCAATGGCCTGCGAAATGCTGGGATGCACACACTCGGACGGATCGAGGCCCACTTTTCGCGCACGGCGCGTGACCAGAAACCGACCAATGCCCCGAAATTTTCCGGATGACGGGGCGGATGGATCTTGCGGGAAGGTGTCTTGCCAACCATCGGGCAGCGGCAGCCCCGCTGCGGCACCCTTTTCAAGCATCCAGACCAGCGAAATGTTGGATAGAGGACGCGCGTCCTCAAAACCACCCAGCATGCCACCGACATCGCCATGCGAGCCTCTGAACCACATTTGTTGCAGGTCACCATCCCAATCCGGTGTGCTTTCCCACATCACTGGAGCGTAGGCGACACGCGTTTCGTTGCGCGCTAGAGCATGGTAACCGCGCTTGACCACCGGGCCGAGCGCGTGGTTGTGAAATGCGTGCTTCGGCGCACTGAAACGCCAAAGCACTGGCAAGTTCAGACCCAGAGATTTCACGGTGTCCCATACTCCGATCATCTCTATGTCCACATTGCTGTGACAATAGTTGCGACCGAAGGTTCGCGCAGTGTCTGTGTCTGGATCGCTCTGATAGTGGCGATAGACCGTGCGCACATTGCGCTGAATTGCGTTTTCGGCCCGAAGTAAGCCGACCCGGTCTATCACACCAGCCAGAGAGCGCACGGCATACGCCCCCCGCGAGTACCCCATCAGATAAATCTTGTCGCCCGGACGATAGCGCGAGGCGAGGTAGCCATAGGCGCGTCTTATCTGACGATTAATGCCGCGCCCGGCTATGACATCACCTGCACGCCGCCAGTGAGACCATTGAATGCCCGCCTCGTAATAGACGGACACTGGCGCGTCGCAGCTTCTCAGCAGTTTATACGCCAGACCGGCATTCGTTTCACAACCTGGTCGAAGAGACGACATTGTGCCGTCGATGATAATCACATGGATCGTCGCACCGCGCGCCCGGGGTTGGGTTTGCGCCTCCCCCCGGCCGAAAATGCCCTGAAGAAATCGGGCAATACGTCTATTCAGCGGCGATCCGTCCATCGTTCAACATTTCCCAAACGCGAAGCGGCGTAAACGGCATATCCGCCTGCCGCACTCCGCGCGTCCAAAGTGCATCCTGCACCGCATTGGCCATGGCAGCCATGGCACCAACAGTGCCCGCCTCACCGCAGCCCTTCATGCCCATGATGTTGGCCGTTGAGGGCACCGGTTCAGAGGTAAAAGATAACATAGGCAAATCTGTGGCGCGTGGCATCGCGTAGTCCATGAAACTTGCCGTGAGCAGTTGGCCGTCTTCATCGTAAACCACATGCTCTGTCAGGGCCTGCCCGACCCCTTGGGCGACCCCACCATGCACCTGCCCTTCGGCCAGCATCGGATTGATAAGGTTACCAAAATCATCCACCACCGTGTAGCGATCCAAACGCGTTTCACCAGTTGTAACATCGATCACGGCTTCCGCGATGTGACAGCCATTCGGGAAGCTACGATTGTCCAGTTGAGCCGTCTTTTCGTGGCGCATCAGGTCGTCGCGCCCCTTGTCGCGGGCCATTTCGGCTACATCAAGCATCGTGGGGGTCAGGTTTGATCCGGGGATGCGGAACGTCTCATCATCGAATTTTATCTCGTTTGCAGCAACGCCGGTTTCGTCGGACAGAAACGCAGTGAAAGCCTCTGTCATGGCGCTGACCGTGGCGAGCGTGGCGTTGTTCTGAACCGTGACAGAGCGCGAGCCACCCGTGCCCCCACCTGTCTTGATCCGGTCACTGTCACCTTGGACAAAGTGAATCTTGTCCGCCGGAATGCCTGTCTGATCCGACAGGAACTGGGTGAACACAGTTTCGTGCCCTTGCCCGTTGCTTTGTGTGCCGACATAGATCGTCACTGTGCCATCCTCGTTAAACTCAACAGCCGTCGTTTCACTAGGATCGCCTAAAATACTTTCGATATAGTAACAGATGCCAACGCCGCGCAATTTACCGTCCGCCGCATCCGCCGTACGCCGGGCTTCAAAGCCCGAATAATCGGCTTCTGAGTCAGCGCGCGCCAGCACTTTGTGGAAGTCACCCACGTCATAGGTTTCCCCCACAGGTGTGTCATAAGGGAACTGATCTGCAAGAATGAAATTGCGCCGCCGCAGTTCCATCGGATCGACACCCAACTCGCGCGCGGCGCGGTCCATCACGCGTTCCATGACATAGATCGCCTCGGGCCGCCCCGCACCACGATAGGCGTCCACGGGATTGGTGTTGGTGAAAAATCCTTCGACATGCAGCCAGATCGTCTGGATATCGTACACGCTGGTCAGCACGCGGGAGAAGAGTTGCGTCTGGATAAACTGCGCGAACTGCGAGTTATAGGCGCCCATATTGGCGCGCGAATGCACCCGATACGCGGTGATCTTGTGATTGGCGTCAAAGGCCAATTCAGCCAGACTAACCAAATCACGTCCACCATTGTCGCTCAGCATCGCTTCGCCGCGTTCAGACATCCAGCGCACAGGTTTGCCCAAGGCTTTGGCCGCGTAAGCGACACAGAAGTATTCCGGATACATGAACGCTTTCATGCCGAACCCGCCACCCACATCCGGGTTGGTCACGCGCACATTCGCTTCGTCCATATTGAACTTGTCGATCAGTTGGGATTTGCCGCCCCACACGCCTTGTCCGTTAAAGCTGAGATGCAAGCGCGTGCCATCGAATTCCGCCCATGCGCCGCGCGTCTCAAGTGAGTTCACGATGACGCGGTTATCGCCGACTTCCAATGACACAACATGTGCGGCGGCATCGAAAGCTTCTTTCGTTGCAGCTTCGTCTCCAAGTCCCCAGTCAAAGGCCACGTTATCAGGTGCTTCGGAATGAACTGCTTCTCCACCGGCTAGAATATCCAGCTTCACCGGGCGATCCTCGGTATCCGCCCAGATCATTTCGCCCGCATCCTTGGCGGCTTCTGGACTATCGGCCACAACCATCGCAATTGCTTCGCCCACATGACGCACGCGGCCTTTGGCCAGGAATGGACGTTCCGGTGCCGCGCCATCACTGCCGTCTCGGTTCTTTTGGATCGCTGCATCCAGATAGGCTTTGATCCCGGCCGCTTCCAAGTCGGCCTGGCTCACCACCAGATGAACGCCGTCCGCCGCACGCGCCTCTTCCAGATCAAGCCCGGTGATATCGGCATGTGCTACGGTCGAGCGCACAAAGTATGCATAAAGCGCACCCTTCGGAGCCGTATCATCCACATAGCGCCCTGCGCCGGTCAGGAACCGAATATCTTCAATACGCTTAACGGGTTGGCTTTTCCCGAATTTTTCCATGTTGGCGGCTCCGCTCTGCTCTTGTGGTCTGGACGCTTCAGATTAGGAGAAACGCCGCCAATGTCCAGCCGTCCTGGGACATGTCATGGCTCATTTCCGACACGACGTCGGAAACTGGCGGGAAGCGACCTGTATGTATAGCCCAACTTCGACTCAGGAATGCAAGGAAAGGCGCTCACAATGCCACATCCCATCGCTTTGTCAGACAGTCGGCTTACCCCGGATCAGATCGCCCAGTATTGGCGCGACGGTTTTCTTTTCCCGGTTCCCGCTCTTAGTTCCGAGCAAGCCGCAAACTACCGCGCTGAACTCGAACAGGTGGAAAGCGAGTGGCTTGATGCTGGCCTGCCATTGCCGCTCAACACCTACAAACGCATTAACGCCCATCTGGTGATGCCGATGGTGGATCAGATCGCGCGCACTCCGGCCATTCTGGACGTGGTCGAAGGCATCTTGGGTCCGGACATCATGATCTATTCCGGCGAGTTCTTCATCAAAGAACCCCAAACAACTCATGTCGTGACAATGCATCAAGACCTTACCTATTGGGGACTCGGAGCAATTGACGGCATGGTGACGGTCTGGGTGCCATTGTCCCCCGCGACACGCGCCTCCGGCTGTATGGATTTTGTCGCTGGCAGCCACAAGAATGCGATCCTGCCACACACGGATACATTTTCAGACAACAACCTACTGTCCCGAGGACAAGAGGTCGCTGTAGACGTCAAAGACACCGACAAAACAGCCATTGAACTCGCGCCCGGTCAAATCAGCCTGCACCACGGCCTGACGATCCACGGCTCGGGCCCCAATACTTCGGATGATCGCCGCATCGCCTGTGTGATCCGCTACATCCGTCCGGACATGGCGCAACAGGTTGGCGATCAGGACCACGCTGTTCTGGTTCGCGGAACAGACACACACCAAAACTTCATCCACGCGCCTTCGCCAACCGGATACTTCACGCCTGAGGCTCTGGACCTCTATACTGAAATCCGCGAGGCTCAGTCCAAGACGATGATGAAAGGCGCTCAAGGCACAAACGACATGTATGCTTAGTCGTTCCTTCATCTGTCCAGAAATACCTCGGGGAGTTTGAGGGGCTGGCC
>CAZDXI010000081.1:0-3255 GCA_964509095.1 uncultured Rhodobacterales bacterium | reverse complement strand
AAAAAACCCCGGGGGTTGTTGGGGGGGCCCCCCCCACAATCCCGACCCAGCAACACAGGACTGCACCTATGGACCGCGTAAACTTCACCCAAATGAAAGACGGCACTCGTGAAGAATACGAGTTCCTCACCGAACATGAGATCGAATACACCAAAGGCACCGCCGACCGGTTGCTTAAGGCTCTTGTAGATCTCGATGAAAGCCTCTCCGGCTACAAAGTCACGCGGTTGGGCCATTCTGTGCAATCCGCAACCCGTGCATGGCGCGATGGTGCGGATATTGACTGGATCGTCTCTGCCTTGCTGCATGACATCGGCGACATCTACGCTCCCTACAACCACGACGAATACGCCGCGACAATCCTGCGCCCCTTCGTGCGCGAGCAATGCGCATGGTGCGTGCAAACCCATGGTGATTTTCAGATGATCTACTATGGCCAGCACGTCGGCGGAAACCAACACAAGCGCGAGGCCTACCGCGACAGCCCCTATTTCGACGATTGCGCGGCTTTCTGTGAACGCTGGGATCAGGCGAGCTTTGATCCCGACTATGATGACAAGCCCTTGGACTTCTTCGCCCCTATGGTCCGTGAGGTCTTTGCCCGCACACCTTATGACCCATTGGTTGTTCGCCCCGGCGCACGCGAAGCTCTGGTCACCACAGCGCGAGACTGACGCGCACGCAAAACCATCGCTAGTCATGCGTTGCACATCATGTCGGCGCTGCATGACGTTCCGTCGTCTTCGGCAATGGCGACTGTAGATGGCCTGCCGTCACTACAAGCCATCTGCACGTCTTCACAGAACGGCTTGCCCGAAACGCTCTGCTTCGCTAAATTCTCGTTATTGTTGAAGTTATTTTGTGCGGCACGACCTCACTCATACATAGGTGACGAAAATGGCAGTTTTTCTGGAAATGCGGTCAGACCGGCTTGATCCCGGGGACTTGGACACTCTTGTGCGCGACATGAACGAAAGTCTTCGGGCTGCTGCGGACGTGGAGGCTGAACGACCCCGAGTTGCGCCAGAAGCTGGTGATCGCGGCGCTCTGAGTGTTGTTGGCAAGCTGATCCTTGATTTTGTGGGGACCTCCGCATCCGCAGAGCTGATCAAGGTGCTGGGCTCCTATTTCAATCGGGAAAAGTCGCTAGAGGGCAAAATCACCTTCGCCGACGGCACCACGATTGAGGTCAACGCTAAGAATCTGTCAGATGGGGATTTTGAACACCGCCTGACCAGCATGATCAACGCCACGCGCAGCGACTAGGCCATGGCCGATCCCGCCCGTCATGTTGCCATCGTCATCGGCCAGAACCAGTTTCCGGCGGCCAATGATTTGCTCGACTTGTCTTACTCAGAAGCCGATGCCGAAGCACTTGAAACGCTGCTGAGCTCCGGCGATCCGGGGCATAGTTACGACACAGTGCTGCGTCTTACAGGTGGTGCGCATCACGACGTGTTTGCGCAGTTGGACGACGTACTGAGCACCCTGTCGCGCGACGATCTGGCGCTGGTCTATTACTCTGGTCATGGGCTGGTGGACCGGCGTGGTCGGCTGCATCTGGCGTTCGAGAACACAAACGAAGACCGCCTTGCCTCCTCCGCGATCAAGGTCGCGGATATTCTTGATCTTTTGCATGCATCGACTGCGCGGCGGCGGCTTTTGCTGCTGGATTGCTGCTACGCAGGTGCTGTGGGGTCGGAGTTCAATCGCTCCGGTCTCGCAGATCAGGTGGGCGCGGATGCCCAAGGCAGCGGAACGATCGTGATGGCCGCAACGACCAAGCTGGACGTCGCCAAGGAAAACCCCGACTACGGACATGGGGTGTTCACCAAACACCTGCTGGACGGCTTGGGCGGGGCGGCTGACACTCAGGAAAGCGGGACGGTAACGGCGCAAGCGCTCTACGACTATGTGCACGCCCAAGTTACACGGGAAAGCCAGCAAAAGCCCCTGCGCTTCAATCTGGAGACCGAAGGCCAGATTGTTCTGCGCCGGACCGGTCTGACCCCTTGGCGCGACCGTGCTGACGCGATCCGCCAAACCCTGTTCCAACTGGCCGCCGAACAAAGCCTGTCCGACCTGCATCTCAGCGAAGCGCTGCCGCTGTTGTCCATCGCTCCGGCCGAGATGACGCCCGAGCAATCTCGCCGCTACGCTCTGTTGCGCGACATCAAGGCCGAGACGTTCCGCTCCGGCCCGTTTGCGGATCAATGGCATGCAACGGTCCCGGCGCCTGAACCTGTCGCCCCACCGCCTCCAACCCCCAAACCGCAGCCCGTAAAGCCACAACCAAAATACCCCGACCCCTTAAAGGTCGCGGAGGTGTCCGAAACCAAGATTCCGGCCCGCCCTCCGCCGGGACCCGCGCCTCTTGTCCAGACGATTTTGAAATGGCTGGGGGCTCTCTACCTGGCCTACGGGCCCGTTCAGCTGCTTCTTTGGTTGATTTCAGGTGGTGCCATCTCAAACTCTGAAGCCGGGGCTGGTTTCGGGCTGGCTGTTGTCGTCGGTGTGGTGATGAGCTTTCTGTGTGGAATCTTTGGCGCGCACCGCAGCTTCGCAACCTTTTCCTTCGGAACGATTATCTATCTCATCATCGCAGTTATGTTGTTCATAACCGCGTGATCTGGCCGATGGGTCATCCCTTTCGCATCACGCCATCTTAATGTCTGTCCTTCCAACACGCGCCGCGCATCCCGGTCTCTATCCGCGCGTAGACGCCCCCTTTCCCTCGCCGCGCCTTACGGCTATCTCCCACATCGAACATCAGCGGGACACGAGATCATGGCTCTTGGAAAATTTGACGCCACTGAGGCGGAAGCACGCATCTATGACATGTGGGAAAAGGCCGGGTGCTTTGTAGCCGGGGCCAATGCCAAGCCGGAGGCGTCGTCTTATTGCATCATGATCCCGCCGCCCAACGTCACCGGCGCGCTGCACATGGGCCACGCCTTCAACAACACGCTGCAGGACATCCTGATCCGCTGGAAACGCATGCAGGGCTTCGACACTTTGTGGCAACCCGGCACCGATCATGCCGGCATCGCCACACAGATGGTGACCGAACGGGAGATGGCGCTGTCTCAGGAACCCACGCGCGCGGAAATGGGCCGAGAAAAGTTCGAAAAGCGCGTCTGGCGGCAGAAACAAGAATCTCGTGGCAATATTATCGGGCAGCTGAAACGCCTTGGCGCGAGTTGCGATTGGTCCCGCGAGGCCTTCACCATGTCCGGCGCGCCCTCTGCGCCCGAC
>CAZDXI010000080.1:0-11001 GCA_964509095.1 uncultured Rhodobacterales bacterium | reverse complement strand
TTCGATCCGCGCCTGAAGTCGTGACATCTCGGGACCAATCATCTGTGTGATCTGATCCTGATCGAAACGCGGGGTGATGAATTGCGGGCAGTTCCAGTCCATCGCTTCGATCCGGATGGTCATGACCCGTTCAACCCGACCCTGCCCTTCGGTGGCAAGACGTTCGGCAAGCTCAGGCACGTCGCCTGCATTCTGCATGCGCGCCAGGCCTTGCAGTTTCAGCCTTGCTTTGTGGGCATAGTCCATCGCGAACAAAGACACGCGCTCGTCCCCGGCCAAATTGCCTTCGGAAATATGCTGGCGGTTGCCGCGATAATCCGCAAACCCGATTGTGTGATCGTCGAGCAACTTGATGAAGCCGCGTGGTCCGCCGCGATGCTGAATGTAGGGCCAGCCCGTTTCCGAAACCGTCGCGATGTAGATGCTGTCGCGCGCTTGTAGGAACGCCGCCTCGTCCGGCCCGATCTTATCCTGCGTTCGACCCGGGTACTTGTCCGCATACAGCGCGCGCGTCCCGTCCGCCTCCTGCAAGTCTTGCACGAGGCTAGTGAACATCAGATCCGCATAGTTCTGCATATCCGTCCTTTCGCGAGGCGCGCTTGCCAGAGCGCGATGAGCCTTACCCCGCCATCAGAATCTGTTTCCAGATCGCGATTTCATCATAAAGTGCATATTCCCGGCGCAAGCTAACGCCATCCTTGCCGAACGGCCCGTATTCCGCGTGACACATGCCAAACACATGCACGCGCTTCCCGGTCGGCTCGCCAAAGCTGCCCCAACCTTCGTGCACACCATCCAAACTCCAGCGGATCGCCGCACGCGGCGGCAGCATATCACCATCCATCCCGATCTGGTGATGGATTTTAAATTCCGCATTCGGGAAGGAGGATCGCAAGCCGACCCAGAACTCCAATGTCGGCTCCCATCCTACCGTAGACAAGCCACCCGCATATTCCCCATTCACCGCGCGGTCATATTCTTCTCGGATATGGGTGAAGTCCTTCTCCATAATCCGGTTTAAGGTTGCCGCATAGCGCGCGCCCCATTCATTGTCATTGCCTGTGCTTGTGTAGTCGCCCTGCACGTCATTTTCCGGCAGGAACGGCATCGCCGCGGTGTCCGGCCCGCCTTCGCGTTCGATCAATTCGGCGGCATACGCGCGGGGATCCATCCCCATTTGCCGGACGATCCCGCCGTAATCGCGCACAAGCCATTCGTCATAGATCGTGTCTTCCTTGGCCGCGCAATCTGCGATCACCCGCACAGTCCAGCGCTTGCCCGAGGCGGGCCCAAATGCCCCATCCCGCGTATGCGTCGCCGTGGTGATCAAGCGGTGCGAGGACAGATACCCATCCTCATCATTCCCGCACCAGATCACATCCTCACCCAGCAGCTCCCGATCCGGGAACTCGTTGATCGTCGCCATGGTCGAGGCAATAACCGCCTGATTGCCCACCTGAATACCCATGGGTGAGCGCACCGGGATTTCTGGCGCATAATAGTGGTTCAGCGTGCCCACCCCGCGATCTTCCCAGATCTCCTTCGTGATCCCGATGATATAGTCGGGAAAGTCTTTCCAACGGTTCGAAAACCCCTTCATGTCGTCCATCCTTTGGGTTTGCGGGCAGACGCCCTGACAATTAGCTCTCCGTTCAGGCGTACCTGTCGTGCGGGTGTGCCTCTTTGATCGATCCGGCTCAGCAGCGCATCGACGGTCGCATCCGCCATCCGCCGCAAAGGCTGGCGCATCGTTGTCAGCCCATAGGCGGGCCAGGCCGCGAGTGGCACATCGTCATAGCCCACGACCGACACGGCCTCTGGCACTTTCAATCCCAGTTCAAACCGCAGCACGTCCATCACGGCAAACGCCATGTGGTCATTGCTGACGAACACCGCATCCGGGAGATCTGTGCCTGCAAACATCTCACGTGCCGCGTCCGCTGCGCGGTCATAGTGAAACTCTCCGCAGGCGCGCGCGAACAGCTCCAGCCCGGCGGCCTTCAGCCCTTGCCGGAATCCCGCCTCGCGATCCCTTTGGGTGGAGGCGCCTTCCCAACCCGCGATGTAACCAATGCGCGTATGGCCACCGGCCACAAGGAATTCCGCCAACTTTAAGCCGCCCTCGAAATTGTCCGACGTGACCGCCGACAAACGCGCGTCGTCCTGACCCCTGTTGAACAGCACCACCGGCACGCCCGCAGCCTCGCACCGCTGGGTCAGGTCCGTCGACATGGACACAGAGGCCGTGATGATCCCATCCACCTGATAATCCAGCAATTCCGCGATCACCTGATCCGTCTCCGCGCCTGTATTCGATGCCATGAAGACCAGCGCGTGATAGCCGTTTGCCTGCAAACGTCGCGACAGCTTTTCAATCGCATCCGGGTAAAACTGGTTCTCCAGATACGCGACCACCAGCCCAACAATCTTGCTCTGCCCCTGCTTCATCGCGCGAGCGAGCACGTTGGGGCGATAGCCCAGTTCCTCCGCCGCGCGTCGAACTTTCTGGGCTGTGCGCGTACTGACCGACGCACCCGGCGTGAACACGCGCGACACCGCCGACCGTGACACCCCCGCGCGCTCGGCTACCTGCACCGATGTCACCTTATCCGGCATCACACCCGCCTTGCGCGGCGCGCGCGACAGGGCGCGACTAGCCGCACCGGGGTATTCGGTCCCAGTATCAATCCGCCGTCCACCCGCCATCAATCAGGATCGAGGTGCCCGTCACCATCGCCGAAGCGTCGCAGGCCAAAAACAGCACCGCACCCATAATGTCTTCGACCTCTCCGATCCTTGGCAGCTTGATCTTGGACAACACCCATTCAACCATTTCCGGGCGCGAGAACGTCTGCTCTGTCAGCGGTGTTTTGATGAAAGTTGGACAGATCGTGTTGATCCGCACATTGGACTTGCCCCATTCGATTGACATCGCCTTGGTGAAGCCCTCCACCGCGTGTTTCGTCCCGCAGTAAACTGCGCGTTCCACACCTCCCACATGCCCCATCTGAGAGGAAATATGGATGATCGAGCCCGGTTTTCCCGCCTTTATCAGCGCCTTGGCCGCCGCGGCAGACAGGAAATAGGCCCCCTTGAAGTTGATCGCCGCCACTGCGTCGAAATCGTCCTCTTCTGTCTCGACCGACAATCCGTGCCGCGCAAGCCCAGCGGAGTTTACGACGATATCAAATGGCTCCTCAAAGGCTGCGCGCACCGCTGCCACATCCGCCACATCCAGACTCAACCCCTCCGCTGAAAACCCGGCCGCGACCAACTGCTCTGCGGCTTCATCTACAACCTCCTGCCGACGCGACGCGATAACGACATGCGCCCCTGCCTCGGCCAGCGCGACAGAGCATCCCAGCCCAATCCCCGTCGCGCCCCCTGTCACCAGCGCGCGCTTCCCGCTCAGATCAAAACTCGGAGTTTTTGGCAGGCTCATGTCACGGCCCTCCCGGATTCAGGGTCGAAACCGACCCTTGCCTTGTTGAATTCCCGCATCCGCGCCAGCACATCGACCCCGATCTGGTCATAAAGATCGAGCAGATCGACCAGCACCCAATTCTCTCGGATCAACCCATCTTCTATGCGCCAGAAATCGAGACTCTTCATCGTGATCGCCTTACCGCTGGGCGCAATGCCCATCCAGCCGCCATCGCTCAGCGTCTGTTTCATGTTGGGCCAGCCTGTGACGCCCACATACGGACCATCCGCAAAAAAGTGATACTGCATCTCATCGCGGTAAGCCCCGCGATCCGGCATCGCCGCAAGAAACGGAATCTGGTGCCAGTTGCGAAACCCAGAAATCCCGCGTGCAGTCCCGATCCCGGCTGGCCCGTACCATGTCATATGCGGATGCCAGAACCGGTCCATCTCCATAACTTCCGGACCGCCCTCCGCCGGATGCCGTGACATCGCGCCCAGCATGTCCAAAATCAACGCCTTGGCATCGTCACCGCCCCACGGCCCCGAGCGCAGCCCGTCACAACGCGCAGGCCCCGGCACCAACCCCTCGCGCCCCAGCGACGGCGCCATCGGCCAAGCACCTGCCTGCATCATCACTTCGGGAATATCCCATTGTGACTGCATCTCCACGATGCGCCCGGCTTCAACCCGGTAATACTCGTGAAACCGCATGTGCACGAAATGCCCAGTCGGCGGAATATCGAGCCACGGCGCAGCAAACGTGCCCACATACATCCCCGCACACCCGATCCAGTTCGCGCCATTGGTATCTGGCCCGGCCATCACGATCCAGTCGCGCCGCTCCAGATCCGGGACTGCGCGCTGCAGCGGCTCAAGCACAGCGCTAACAAAGGCCTCCGCCCCCACATGCTCAGCCAACGGATGCGCGCAGCGAAACACGGCATCCACTGTCGAAACAGCCGCCAACGCCTGCCGCGCGGCACCAATGTTGCCCGCGTCGAGCGCCGCGCGATATGCGCCGATCAAATCGCGATGTTCTGCGTGAGTATCCATCTTCATCTTGCCAGAAATATCCCGGGGGTCCGGGGGCTGGCCCCCGGTCCAAACCCAGAAATTTACTCAGCCGCCTCCCGTGCCGGTGCGCCCTCGCCATAAGGCACGTTCACACCGCCATAGCGGCGCACGCGCACATTGCATTGCTCGGCGTGACCCACGAAACCTTCCAGCATACAAAGCCTTGATCCATAGGCTCCGACCTCTGCGGCCGCCTCATCTGTCAAAACCCTCTGATAGGAATGCGTTTTCAGGAACTTCCCAACCCACAACCCGCCTGTGTATCGGCCTGCCTTTTTGGTCGGCAGCGTGTGGTTTGTCCCGATCACCTTGTCGCCATTGGCAACATTGGTGCGGGGCCCAAGGAACAGCGCCCCATAGCAGGTCATGTTCTCAAGGAACCAGTCATCGCGATCCGTCATCACCTGCACGTGTTCGGACGCAATGTCATCGGCCACCGCCAGCATCTCGTCATAGGTGTCACACAGGATCACCTCGCCATATTCGTCCCAACTAACCCGCGCCGTGTCGGCGGTCGGTAGGATTTCCAGAATCCGGGCGATCTCCGCCATCGTTTCTTGTGCCAGTTTCCGGGAATTGGTCAGCAGCACACAAGGGCTGTTGTACCCATGCTCCGCCTGTCCCAAAAGATCAGTCGCGCACATCTCGGCGTCCACGGTTTCATCTGCGATCACCATCGTCTCGGTCGGTCCGGCGAACAGATCTATCCCAACACGTCCGAACAGTTGCCGCTTGGCTTCGGCCACAAAGGCGTTGCCGGGGCCGACCAGCATATGCACCGGATCAATTGTCTCTGTCCCGATCGCCATCGCGCCCACGGCTTGAATGCCACCAAGGCACAGGATTTCATGCGCGCCGCCCAGATGCATCGCAGCCACAATCGCGGGGTGCGGTTTGCCATCGACCGGAGGCGCGCTGGCCACGATGCGCGGCACCCCGGCCACGGTCGCGGTCAGCACAGACATATGCGCACTCGCGACCATCGGGAACTTACCGCCCGGCACGTAACACCCAACGGACTGCACGGGGATGTTCTTGTGACCCAGGATCACGCCCGGCATCGTTTCGACCTCAATATCCGTCATCGACGCTCGCTGCGCCTCCGCAAAGCGGCGGATTTGGGTCTGGGCAAACTTGATGTCCTCCATGTCGCGGGTGGAGACCTGCTGCATCGCCGCTTCGATCTCGGATACGCTCAGGCGGAAGCTCGCGGGCGCATAGCCGTCGAACTTCTGAGACAAATCCTTCACCGCCGCATCGCCACGGGTTTCGATATCGGCCAAAGTGCTTTCCACCACAGCACGGGTTTTGGCGTCATCCTCGCGCCGTTCAGCTTCGGATTTCGCGGTTTTGAGGTATTCAATCGTCATACGTCTTACTCCGGTTTGTCCCACGCCATGAACAAGGCCCATGGCATGCGGGTATATCGGTTATTCAGGTCAGGATCGGGCGAGGTGCAGGGGGGATCTTCGAACGCGCGCAAGGTCAGCCCGGCCCCCAGCAGAGCGTCCATATAGGCAGAGAGCGGGCGGTGATAATTCTCGATCCGGATGCCACGCCACGCGCTGATGATTGGGCGTTCCTGCATCATATCGTCCATAGCCATGTGCGTGCGAGCATCACCGTCATAGACCCAATGACTGCCCTCTCCCCATTGGCGCGGGCGCGCTGTGACATAGCTGTGCAAATTGGCGATAAGTAGCCGCCCGCCCCCGCGCAGAACGCGAACAGCTTCTTGGATGGCGCCGCGAAAATCAGGAATATCGATCAGCGACATATAGAACACGACAGCATCGAAACGCGCGGCCTCAAACGGCAAGTCTTCGGCACGCCCCTGCACATATCTTCCTGTCGGGTCTTTCTCGCGTGCGGCGTCGAGCAATGCCTGCGTCGGATCCAGCCCCACTGTCTCTAATCCCTGAGCTTGCGCCATACGGCAAAAGCGGCCCTCGCCGCATCCGATATCCAGCATGCGTCCCGTTGCAGGCAACGCTGCAAGCATCGGCGCATCCATCACAAACCGCCGCGTTGCATCGCCCGCATCACCGATATCCGCCAACCAGCCCGGCGCAGAGTGATCCCAGCCCAAGCCCGTCATATGCGCGGCCCCGGGGGCACATCGTGCTGCCCGTCAAACAGGTCCACGCCCATCTGCAACAGCGCATCGGGGATATCGACAAAGACCCAGTTTTCCACCAGCAGATCCCCCTCGCGCCGCCACCAGTCGCAGACGCGCATCAGAAGTGTCTCACCTTGGGAAGGCTGGCCAAGGAACGTGTCGCGCCGCACGCACATCAGGGACGGCCATCCACCTGTGCAGATATAATCGCCATCTGCGAACCGACAGAAATGCCGGGTCACGCCATTGTTCGTGCTGCCCCCGGACCACTTGGAAAAGGCCTGTTCAAAGGGCACCTGAAAGCCTGCAAAATTCTCGATCCCGACAAAGGAGCCGAACGCCGCAGGCCCGTACCACATCATGCTGTCGTGCCAATACGGGCGCCACGCTTCGTCCTCGGTCGCGAGGCCTGCAAGCATGACTTCGACCAATTGGCGCGAGCTTTCCGAGCGCTCAGCATCCTGTTCAGCCAGCAACAATCCGTCCTGAGTTGCCGGACCCGGAATGAACCCTGTGTATCCACGATCACGACCAGGGCTGTCAGCAATGGGCCATTGCCCGGTTGCGATCATCAGTTGCGGCAGGTCGAGGAACACAGTGCTGTCCACAATCTGACCGTTCTCGATCCGGTGGAACTCTCCAAAGCGCAGATATTCCAAGCGCCCCGTCGCCTTGATCCCCAGCCAGTCGCGCGCGAAGTGACCGACCCAGCAGCCATGCGTGCTGACCCACTCGGCCCCGTCAAAGCTGCCGCCCATCAAGATATCATCGCGCCGGTGTAGCCCGTCAAAGCTACCCGCGAGCGGTGCGAGGAACCCGGAGAGATATCCATCTACGCCCACAAGGTCATTGATCGGATGCACAACATGAAACGCAGCATCATCGGCATAGGTGCCCCGCGCGGCTGCTTCCCACATCTCCCAACCGGGTTGAGACATGGCGCGGTTCATCGCGTGAACCGCTTGCTTATGATGCAAGGCACTCATGGCGCAGGCGGGACCTTGTCGCCGCGGTCAAAGGCTTCCCAGCCTTCGCCGTTGAACACGTCCACGCCAAGCTGGGCGAGGACGTGGGGAAAATCGACCATCACGTAGTTGTCGACAATCTTGCCGTCGACAACCTTCCAGAAGTCCATATACCGGATGTCGATGCGCTTGCCCGTGGGTTCGACGCCCATGAAGGTGCCGGAATGGGTGGCCTCTTGCCGCCCAAAGGCTGCGGCCCATTCCCCCATATAAAGCCGGGCCTCATCCACACAGACCTTGTCGGAGAACGCCGCCTGAAATGGTTTTTGCCAGTTGTCCTGAAATTCGCGCAGGCCTTCCTTGGTCCCACACCCTGTATTGCCCATCCAGCGGAACCCTTCCGCGAAGAACTCTCCGATATCGGCGATGCGGTGGTCGTTCAGACCATCGACCATGCCTTCGATCACCGCTCGGGTGGCATCGGTCTTGGACATTTCCGTGTCGCGCGTCAGCACGGCCTGTTCTGGGCGTGATCCCTTCATGCGGCATCCTCTGCGATGAATTCTGCGCCTTTCCAGCCAATCATCATGCTGGGCGCGTTGGTGTTGGCGGACGTCACCGACGGCATGACAGAAGCATCTGCGACCCACAGCCCGTCCACCCCGTTGACATGCAGGCGCGGCGACACGGGCGCGCGTTCGGTGCCCATGCGAACCGTTCCCACCGGGTGATAGGCCGTGCCTGCATGTGAGCGCACATAGGATTTCAGACTGGCACCCGTGACGGACGCGCCGGGGTAGACCTCTGGTGCGCGACGGGTGCCAAAATCGGCATCCTGCAAAAGCGCGCGCAACCGTTCCAGCCCGGCAACCATGGTGTTGAGGTCGCTTTCCTCGCGGAACAAGCCAAGATCGATAAGTGGCGCGTCCCGCCCATGTTTACTGGTCAGACGCAACGATCCCCGAGACTTGGGCCGGCACAGACAGACATCGGCGAAGTATCCCGATTTCAATGCATAGCGAGAGCCGGAATGCCCAAGGTAAAACGGAATGAAATGGCTTTGCACGTCCGGCTCCGCATCACTGCCACGTGCGTTGAAGAACGCACCACCCTCCACCGTCGGAGACGCAAACGGACCAGAGCCGGAAAACGCATAGCGAAACGGTGCGGCCAACCATTGCGGCCATTGACGCAGTTCAAGGCCATATCCCGATCCCGGCGCTTCGAAGTGCAAGCCAACGCTCGGATGATCGTGCAGGTTCTCGCCAACGTCCGGCGCGTCCACAAGAACATCCAAACCAAGGCGTAAAAGGCTTTCGCGCGACCCAATGCCGGAGCGCATCAGGATCGCGGGTGAGGCCAAAGCACCTGCGCTCAGGACGACACCTTTGCGCGCGTTGACTTCGCTGCCATCCATCAACATGGCCCCGACAGCGCGCCCGTGGCGCAGGATCAGCCGGTCGACTTCGACGCGCGTGCGCACCTCGATACGCGCAGGGCGCAGGAAAGCCCGCGCGGCTGAGTTTCGACGCCCTTTGACAAGGTTATAGGAAAAAACCCCGGCGCTTTCGTAGTCCGGCGACGGAGTGCTGGAATTCCCACCAAGCATCGTTGACAGACCTTCGGACAGCGGATGTGCACCAGACAAACGCGTCGGCGTCAGCTTGTCTTCAACCGCTTCGAACGCTGGCACGACATCCGCGCCCGACCAGCCGGGAACGTCCCATGCATCAAAATCCGCAGATCGCCCGCGAAACCAGACCATCGAATTGATCGACCCCGAACCGCCGACCATGCGCCCACGTGGAATGGCAATGCTGCGCCCTTCGGCGGCCTCTATGGGGGCGGACGTAAATCTCCAATCGCGACGGCTTTTCATCAGCCAGATGAGCCCCATGGGCATGGCTACAAGCGGGTGGCGTTCGCTTGGCCCGGCTTCCAATACCAGCACAGTCCCGGCTTCGCGTCGCGCAAGTTCCGCCGCAAGGACGCAGCCCGCAGAACCGGCTCCTATGACGACGAAATCGTGCATACCCGGCTCGCCGCTCACCCTTTGACCGCACCAGCAGTCAGGCCGCTGACGATCTGGCGCTGGAAGAACATCACCAGCACGAACAAGGGCGCTGTCGCCGACACAACGGCTGCGACGGCGAACATCACGTTGCCTTCAGTCTGCGTCGTGCCAAGGAATGCGGCAATCGCAGGAACCATCGTGCGGTTACTTTCCTGCAGCACCAGCGAAGTGACGATGAAGTCGTTATAGGCGAGCAGAAAGCTGAACAGCCCTGTCGTAATCACCCCGGGCCACATGACCGGGATAATCACCTGCCGGAACGCCTGAAACTGGGTACAGCCATCGACCTTGGCGGACTCGTCCAATTCTTTGGGGATCGATTCAAAGAAGGAATGCAGCATCCACAGCGTGAAGGGCTGGTTGATCGCCACCAGCACGATGATCGCCGTGGGCAAAAAGCCCCAGATGTTCCAGTTGAAGAACACTGGCAAATAGCCCGAGACCAGCGTCACTTGCGGGATCGCGCGGAAGATCAGGGCGATAATCAGCAGCCAGAACACATATTTGAAGCCCGAGCGCGACAGCGCGTAGCCGCCCAGCGTGCCGATGGTCAACGAGGTCGTGACCACCACCAGACACACAATCGAGGTGTTGAAGACATTGCGCCAGAACTCTTCCTTGATCCACGCGCCCTCATAAGCGGCGCCGGTGAAGGGGCTGCCATAGACGCTTTCGGTGCGCGGTCCGGTGAGTGCATCGGTCCAGTTGTTGATCGAGAAGAAGTCCAATTCGACCTTGAAGCTGCCCCACAGCGTCCAGAAGAACGGGAAGGCGGCCATTACGAACCATATGGCGATAAAAGCCCACACGGCAATTTTTAGCAGGAGCGGCTGGCGCATGTTAGATGCTGTGGACATGGGTCAGGCCCTCCCTCGGAAATCGCGCCACGTGCGGATCAACACGGGTGTCAGCAGGATCGCCACGCCTGCGACCGTCAGCACCGAGGTCGTCGCAGCGGCGGCGTATTGCTGGGTCTCGCCCCCAAGGTCATTCAGGATGATCGAGCTGAGAGAGGTCGCATGCGCCTGCGCATTGAAGCCGACGATGGGTTCCAGAACCCTGAAATTATCCATCAATTGGATCAGCGCCACGAAGGTGACCAGCGGCATCAGGTGCGGGATGACCACGAACCGGATTTGCTGCCAGCGCGTCGCACCATCAATCTGCGCGGATTCCAGCGTGTCTTGCGGTACGGTTTGCAGCCCCGCATAGAACACCACAAAGGCAAAGGGCGCGGACGACCAGATGCCATAGACAATCAGGGAGGCCCACATCAGCGGTGTAGACGCCTTCAGCGACAGGTCTGGATCGCCCACAAGCGCCTGAATGGCAGAGCCCAGAAT
>CAZDXI010000079.1:2095-11141 GCA_964509095.1 uncultured Rhodobacterales bacterium | reverse complement strand
GAGATCAGCACAGCCGACGATCCATTTTCCAGATGCGCCTGAACCGAGTCCACCGTGCGAAAAACACCGGTGCATTCCATCACGATATCCACGTCTGACCATGGCAGATCAGCCGGGTTGCGTTCGGCTGTGACCCGGATTGGGCCGGTGCCTGCGTCCATCACGCCATCCCCGACCGTGACACGGTGGCCCAGACGTCCATGCACAGAGTCAAATTCCAACAGGTGCGCGTTTGTTTCGGGCGGGGCGAGATCGTTGATCGCCACAACCGATACATCCTTGCGACCCGTTTCAATCAGCGCCCGCAACACGTTGCGCCCGATGCGACCAAATCCGTTAATTCCAATTTTCAGTGTCATGGCTGCCCCCGTCAGGCTGGTTGGTTACCGCTAACAGTATCTGTGCTTGCACCGCTTGTCAGGCGGAAAGTCGACCATGTCCGCAGGTCAGCGCCAGAACGCCATCCATTCGATCAGTTCGAACATCTTCTTTCCAAGGAACACAAGATTGGCGGAGTCAAAGAACACCACGTCTCCGGTAATCAGCAGCACGATAAACAGACCCAGCACAACGGCGACAGTATTGGACATGGAGCGGGCTCAACCTTGCACAGACATAGGGCAGGGCGGTAATGCCAGCCGGGCCGGGTTCAATCAAGGGTGGATGTGGGACTGTGGCTCTGTGTGATCGTTCATCAATTCGCTATAGGGGCAGACGTCGTCTTCGAATGGAACATGGCGGCGGCGGAACTGTGTGCCTTCAATCGCGGTTGGTGCACTGATCCGGTCCATGCGGAAATGACGGAAATCCTCCCGCATGGGGTCCCAGGCCACCAGGTACCAAAGCGGAGGCAGGATCAGCATGGCTTGCGGCTCGACTTCGCGTGCAGTGATGCGGCCTTTGGCATCCCGGTACTCAAAGCGGATCATGTGGCGCGACAGAAAAGCCGTCTCAAACGCGGGCAAGAGGTCCGGGTCCATCGTCCCCATGTCGGTCAAATCCTGCAGCGGGGACAGCTGGCCGATATGCAAACAATCGAGGAAGGCCCGCAAATCCCGCACCTTGTCCGACGGCAACGCCCTTTCGATCTTGGCCAACCCCGCATCGGCGAGTTCGGAAAACGGCAAGTTCCCGGCAGCCCGCATCGCGGCCACGCTGATAAGCAGGGCAAATACCTCGGGCACCGACAGGCGCGCGGTGGTCTGCATGGATTGCGGATCCAACTGTAAACCGCCTCCGCGCCCAACATCGGAGTGGATGACAAACCCTTCATCGCGAAGCGCACTGATGTCACGCAGCACCGTGCGCCGCGACGCGCCGACCTCTTCGGCGAGTTCATCAATGGTGGACGTTCCAGAGCGGCGAAGGCTGCGCACGATGGCGTCATGTCTGAGTCGAATGTTCATATGGGCACCTTATCACGAAAGGTGACAAAATTTGGCACTGTTTTGATTTAGACCGGTTTCAGCAACTCGAAAACAGGAGAATCGACAATGGAACGCACCGCAGTAAACCCATGGGACTGGTCCATCAAACTGGGCTACAACCAAGCAGAAATCATCGATGGCGCGACCCGTCAGGTCATCGTCGCGGGTCAAACCGCCGTGGATGAAAACGGCGCCCCGCAGCACGCCGATGACATGCGCGCCCAGATCGCGCTGGCCTTGGACAATCTGGAAGCGGTCTTGAAAGAGGCCGGCATGGATCTGAGCAACGTGATCAAACTGGGCGTCTATGCCACGGATGTGGATGAGGCGCTGAAGAACTTCGATCTGATGGGGATGCGGTTCGGCCCGCATCAGGTGGCTCCGCCTATGACCCTGTTGGGTGTAACACGTCTGGCCATCCCCGGCCTGATGTTCGAGATTGAGGCAACAGCCGCCGCCTGAAACGACAACAGCCACTTGGGATGACCCGGGTGGCTGCTCTTGTTTGTTTGTTCGTGTGGCTTAAAAGCCGAACGTGTCGTCGGTCAGTTGTGCTTCGCTGACGCCTTCGATCAGGATCACGTTGCCTCCGCCAAAGTTCAGCCGAACGCCAGCACTTGTGTCCGATGCGACGGCCAGCACTTGGGACAGGTTCACCGCGTCATAGACCCCACCGGCCAGACCGATCGTATCCACGCCCAGTTCGAAATCGAGGATGCGGTCATAGCCGCTGTCGTTTTCGTTGAAGAAGAACGAGTCTTTGCCTGCGCCGCCGGTCATGTTGTCATTGCCCGCGCCACCAATCAGCAGATCGTTGCCGTTTTCGCCCAACAGAAAGTCGCGCCCCTCGTCACCGGTCAGAGTGTCCTGACCACCGCCACCAAAGAGCCGGTCATCGCCGGTGCGACCTGCCAGAATGTCGTCATTCAGGTTGCCGCGCACCAGATCATTGCCCGCACCACCTTCGACGAAGTCGTTGCCACGACCGCCATAAAGGTAGTCATCCCCGTCGTCGCCATAGACGCCATCATTGCCGCCATTGCCAAAGATCAAATCCGTGCCATCGCCGCCCAGAAGACCGTCGCTGAACAGCGCGCCATAGATGCGGTCTTCTCCGTCGCCGCCATTGATGGTGCCCGAACCAGAGCCTTTGAATTTCAGGATGTCGTTGCCTTCGTCGCCATTCAGCGTGGCTCCGGTGCCTGTCGATACGATCCGGTCATTCCCAAGGTTGCCCCAGATCGTCTCGTTCCCATCCAGCGCGTAATACACATCATCTCCGCCCAGAAGGTCATAGGAGACGGCCAAGCCAACTTCGTCGATATGTACGTCGCGCCCTTCGGTTGGGGCAAACGGTGCCTCGGGGTAGCTGAACGAACCGCCCGGCAAGGTCGTGGCGCTCGAGATGCTGTTCATCGTGGCCGTGATATCCTCGGGGGTCGAAGGGAAATCTGCAGTGGAACTGTCGAGGAACAGTGTCACTGCGATGCCAGAGGCGCTGTCGGTCGCTGTAAAGATGTCCAGGTGTTCGCCGCCCGGCAGATTGGCGCGGAACACGTGGTAGACCGGCAAGGTAATCCCAAACATTGCCGCCGCCATATCGGCGCCCGTGATGTCCGCTTCCGGAACACCAAAGGAATTTGGCGTGCCCGAATTGTTGTAGCTGTAAGAAAACGATGTGCCCGGTGCCAGATCCACCGCGATGCCGCTTCCACCCCCAAGCGGGAATGGGTCCTCCGCCATCGGATACGACAGAAAACCCACCAAAAGATACGTTGACATAACTAAGTCCCCCTTACTCGGACACATACTTGAAGGTGCGTTTGAGACGTCGCAACAAAAATGTAAAGGCCCGCAACCGAGGGGAGAACTGTGAGCGGAATCATGCAAATTCGCGAGGATTTAGGGAAACAATCTAAGGCTGTTTTCAGAATTGGTAACAGAGGTTTGGGACGTGGCCGATCGTCAGGCGACAATACGAATCTGTCTGCGCCAATTTAGCGGCCTCGCGTCACACGGCGCTTCCACACGGACAGCAGGGCGCGGCTAACCCGCGGGGGCGATGTCTGGCTCAAGCGCCCGCAGTTTCTGCCAACAAGGCGTCAACGTCTTCGCGCGTTGGCATGGACGGGGCCGTGCCGGCACGCGTGACTGAAATCCCGGCAACCGCACAACCAAATCGCGTCGCTTCAAGCGGATCCATATGCTCTGACAGCGCAGTCGCGAACCCACCATTGAACGCGTCCCCTGCGCCCGTTGTTTCCACGACAGGACCTGCGGTGATCGCCGGGATATGTGCCGCGTGGTTGGCGTCTTTGTAATACACGCCTTGCTCCCCAAGAGTGATGACAGCCGCGCCGACGCCTTTGGCCAGCAACGCGTCCGCTGCTGTTTCGGCATCCGCCGGGGTTTGGACGGGAATGCCCGTGATCCCTTCGGCCTCGGATTCATTGGGGGTGATGTAGTCGCACAGAGCAAGCATGTCGTCTGGCAGTGCCGCCGCCGGGGCCGGGTTCAGGATTGTCGTGACCCCCGCAGCCCGCGCGATGTCCAAACCGCGTCGGGCCGCGTCCAAGGGTTGTTCCAACTGCGTCATGAAGACAGAGGCACTTTCAATCAGCGCGCGGTGCGCCTCCACATCTTCGACAGAGATATCACCCGCCGCACCGGGGCAAATGATGATGGCGTTATTCCCAGTCGCCTCTTCGATGAAGATATAAGCCGCGCCCGTGAAACTGTCGGGGTCCTGCGTGATCGCTGGGGTGACGCCCGCATCTTTCCAGATGTTCAAAGCCATCTTTGCAAAGTCGTCCTGCCCCAGCCGAGAGATAAAGTGGGTGTCTGCCCCAGCCCGCGCGGCCGCGACCGCCTGATTGGATCCTTTGCCACCGGGCCCAAGCGCAAAGGCATTGCCCAGAATAGTCTCGCCCATGCGCGGCGGGCGGTCTGCCCGAAAGGACGTATCGGCGACAAAGACCCCAAGGATGACGATTGTGTTGGGCATGGTAGGCTCCCCTGACTGTTGGGATGCATTTTACATGCAGGGCGGTCAGGATGCGACTGCGAATGCGCTTTGTGTCGATCCGGTTGTGACTTAGCAACGTCGCACCGTAACTCCGATCTGCACCGCAGACACGTCCATGAAGGCCACAGCGCGGAACACGAAAGCAGCCCGCCGTTGGCATTGTAATGTCGTGGCAATCAACCGACGTTCGTTTGGTCATACAAAAACGCATCGCTAAGCCACGTCACACACGACAAAAGACGACCAGATCGCGCCTTCGTGCATTGGTCCTTGAGCCTCGCCAACCTACCTTTTGGCACAACCAAGTCACAAATCCTGAGGTTCTAATGAAACACCCCAACCGTACCGGGCTGATCGCCGCCTTTGTCTTTGTGCTCAGCGCCTCCGTCTCGCTGGCTCAGACCATCACCAAGATCGCGGACGGGTTTCGCGAACCTTGGGGCGTCGCGGTCTTGCCAGATGGTGGGTTTCTGGTGACCGAGCGGGGTGGGGCGCTGATCCACATGCAGGACGGTAAGCGCACCAAAGTCTCTGGCGTGCCACGGGTCAAAGCACGCGGGCAGGGTGGTCTGCTGGATGTGACGGTCCCGCGCGATTTTGCTGTCACGCGCGAAGTCTGGCTTACCTATTCCAAGCCCCAAGGCGGGGGCAGCGGCACAGCTTTGGCGTCCGGCACACTCAGCGCAGATGGCACGCGCCTGACACAGGTACGTGATCTCTTTGAAAGCGCACCCGGTGGCGACACAGGCCGCCATTTCGGCTCCCGTGTGGTGGAGGCCCGCGATGGCACGCTGTTTGTCACCATCGGAGATCGCGGCAACCGCCCGTCAGCCCAGGATCGTGCCAACCACAACGGAGCCATCGTGCGTATCAACCGGGACGGTTCCGTTCCGCGCGACAACCCTTTCGTGGGCCAGTCCGGTATCCAGCCGGAAATCTGGTCCTTTGGCCATCGCAACCCGCAAGGTGCGGGCTTGGATGCCAAGGGCACACTTTGGACCTCCGAACATGGTGCGCGGGGCGGGGATGAAGTGAACCGCATCCAGAAAGGCGCGAATTTCGGCTGGCCTGTGATCTCCTATGGCCGTCACTATTCCGGGCAAAAGATCGGGGAAGGCACGTCCAAGCCCGGCCTGGAACAACCGCGCCACTACTGGGACCCGTCCATCGCGCCCTCTGGTCTGCTGGTCTATTCCGGCAAGCTGAACCCCGATTGGCGGGGCGATATCCTCGTCGGTTCCCTCAAGTTCGACTACATATCCCGGCTTTCTGGCTCCCGCCTGCGGGAAGTGGGCCAGATCAAATCCCGTGACACCGAACGGGTCCGCGACATCATTGAAGCGCCTGATGGCTCCATCTGGTTCCTGTCCGCCAGCCGCGGTGCTCTCTATCGGTTGGAGCCGTAATCGCATTGATGACAGGTGCGTAAAACTTGCCTAAGCTGCCCAAAGCGCGGTCATTTTCCGCGTCGTAACGCAAAGGGTTGGTAACGATGAGATTGTATCTGGGCATTGATGGCACCGCGAATGATGACAAGGGCGACGTGATCCCCGCCTGTGTTCCTCTGGAAACCCTGATTGCCGCAGGCGGTGGCAACAGCCACGTCAAACAGATGTCTCAGGTCGGCTTTGGTGCGCACAAGTATCTTCCGGGGACGCGGGACAAGATGACGGGGCAATCCTCTGCCGAAATCATCACCTATGCGATGGGCTGGATCGACGGAGCGTATGGCAGCACCGTCCAAGAGGATAAACAGCTTTACCTCGGAGGGTTCAGTCGGGGCGGGGCCGCGATTGTCGTGATCGCGCATCTGCTGGCCGAAAAGAACATCCCCATCCAAGAGATGTATATCTTTGACGCCGTGGATCGGTCCTTTTCGATGAACAATTCCAAAACCGGGCGCATTCCGGGCAATGTCAGCAAGGCCTATCACGCCATGCGCCACCCCGCGAGCGGCAGCCGGGACAGTTTTGGCAATTGCGGCACTGTGGGCACCAACGGCAATCTGGAAACTCAATACTTCATGACAACACATGGCGGTGTCGGCGGCTGGCCCAATGGCGAAGAGATGGTCAAACCCGGTTTCGGTCCCGAAGATCTTGCCTATGTGTCGACCTACGGCCTCGCCGGAGGGGCAGCCAAAGTCATGACCGATCCGCGCCAGAAGAAAATCCATGAAAACATGGAGCCGTTCCCGTCCACCATCAGTCCAAAGCAGGAAATAACCGGGGCTGAGCGTGCGCTCGCTTGGATGCGGGGCAAAGCATTCACCTCTATGCGCCGCTCTGCGGGGATGTAACCCTTCTGGTCAGCATCTTTGGCCAACTCCCTGTAACTCCAGACAAATCCCACCCAGTCCGCGCCTTTCGCGGGCAAGGCCAATCGGCTGTTTTGCGGGGGTGTTTTGCACGCCAAAGAGCTTTTCCTTGACGCTTAAGCTCAATTCATCGGACAGTTGTACACTCATAAAGTGAAAAAAATGGATTGGGAGGATACTATGAAGAAGCAGATTTTACCTGCTGTCTTGGCGCTTGGTGTAATGTCGAGTGCATCCGCCGTTTGGTCGGACGGACACAGCGGCGCGATGGACGTGCCCAAAATCACGCCAACTCTGGTTATGGAAGGTTTGGATGCCCCTTGGGACATGGCGTTCTTGCCGGATGGCACGATGTTTTACACGGAAAAATGTAAAGGTCTGTCCGTCAGAATGCCGGACGGATCCGTGAATGCTTTGTATGGTATGAAGGAGTCCGAAGGTTACCCGGATGCTGGCGATGATTTGTTCTGTGAAGGACAAGCCGGGATGCTGGGCGTTGTGCCGGATCGGCATTTCGCGAAGAACCGGACGCTTTACCTGTATTCGTCGTCCACCAAATATCATGGCGATGGGTGCAAGACCAACTTCGAAAAGTGTGACGGCAACATCGTGATGAAGTTCACGGTCAGCGACGATCTGGCAAGCGTGTCTGACAGAACGGATATTGTCACCGACATCCAGTATAAGCCGTTTGATTCCAATCAGCCCTTTGGTGGGCCGGGTGCTCATAATGGGGGCCGTATCCGCATTGGGCCCGGTGGGTATCTTTGGGTCGCAGGTGGGGATCGTCACCGGGGTATCTGCCCGCAAGACGGAACCCTTCTGTGTGGGAAGGTCATCCGGGTTGATGGCGATGGCAACGCGCATCCGGACAACAATCCACCCGAAGGCTTTGATAAACGCATCTACACCTACGGGCACAGAAACGTGCAAGGGATCGACTTCCGCCCCAGCGATGGCAAGGCGTTCACCGCAGAGCATGGCCCGTGGCACAATGATGAGATCACGGCTCTTGTGAACGGTGGGAATGCCGGTTGGGATCCTGCACAGAACACAGGTGGTCGCGGCGAATGCCCGGATGAATATTGTGGGTATGAGCCAAACCAGACAGAGGGCATGGATCCTGCGATCCGCGCGGCCTACACACCGATGAGCGACACCCGCTTCCCAGACCTGATGCCAGCGTCTTGGAACAATAACGGGTTCTCTCAGGGCACCGGGTCCGCCGCCTTCCTCAAAGGCTCCAACTGGGGCATCTACGAGGGCCGTCTGGCCGTCGGCATCATGGGCATTGCCTTTGGTGACACGCCTGAAGGGTCGCGGATCGACATGATCAGCCTGACGCCGGATGGCATGGGCATCAACGGGATCACGCGTATGCCGCTTGGGTTTGCTGACCGCTTCCGTGGACTTGTGATGGGGCCGGACAACGCGCTCTATGTCTCGACGGATTCAGGTGAAATTCACCGCGTCTCGGCAGAGAGCATGCAATAAACGTCTTAGAAAAAAGACGCCCGTGCCGCTTTCGTGGCGCGGGCGACCATGCGGTGACAACTGCAAAATACCCCCCAAAATCAGTCACCAGAGATCAAGATATCCGGCACCTCGTATCGCTGGCCATCGACCCGGATCAGGTGCATTCCGTCCTGCACGCTCCAATCCGTATCCGTGCCAACGCCCGACATGGTCATGCTGGCCTTCACGAATGTTTCGTCCTGAAAGAACAGCTTGCGCTTGAAGCCATTGCCAAAGATCACGGTCACTGTGGTCTTGCCGCTCTCGTCCCGCTTGATGTCATAGCCACAGTCTCCCATCGGGTCGTCCCGCTCTTGCGCGCAAGCGATCGTTTGTGGAGATGTCGCGTCGCTTTGATCTGCCGATGCGCCCGTGCCGCCCAACAAAAGGGCCGCGAATATCCAACTCCAGCGTGAAGTCGTCATGGCAAAACTCTCCCCTTGGTGTGCGTGCTGTCGTTGTGGCGATAGTCTAGGGATGCAGCCGCCCCCGGTCAAAGTGGCAAACGGGCCTATGCCTAAAACACACGTGGTCCGAACAAAGTTGCCAGCATTTTTCAACTTTGACCGTTCGGTGGATTTACCGTCACTTAACCCTTTGGCTAGGTGCCAGCGCACACATGGAATTTCACGCCGAGCGGTCCGTTAACTTCCTGTTAACAAAGGAAAGTTGACAGCTGTCAACTTCTCAGATGCTGAGCCTTGCGGCCTGTGATCCGCGCTCGCGATAAGGCGTCGTATTGTAATGCGCGCGGTAGCATTT
>CAZDXI010000079.1:618-2085 GCA_964509095.1 uncultured Rhodobacterales bacterium | reverse complement strand
CATCAAAAGGTTGCGCGCCTTTTGCAGGCGTAATTCCATGTAGTACCGCTTGGGGGAACGGTTCAGATAGCGCCGGAACAATCGCTCTAGCTGGCGCGTGGACATGCCGACATCTTTGGCCAGCACGGATGGGCTGATCGGCTCTTCTATGTTGTGCTCCATCATCTGGATCACTTGGCTTAGCTTGGGGTGGCGCACCCCGATGCGGGTCGGCACCGACAGGCGCTGCGTGTCCTGATCCGTGCGGATCGAGGCATAGATCTGCTGATCCGCGACCGAATTGGCGACGTCCTCTCCGTGATCATCGGCAATGACCTTGAGCATCAGATCAATGGAGGACGTCCCCCCAGCGGTCGTCATGCGATTGCCGTCCACCACAAAGACAGACTTGGTCAGTTCGACCTCGTCAAACTCCTCGGCAAAACTGTCCTGATTTTCCCAGTGGATCGTGGCTTTCTTTCCGTCGAGCAATCCCGCGCGCGCCAGCGTATGCGCCGCCGTACACAGCCCCACGATGGGCAGCCCTTTGCGCGCCTCGCGCCGCATCCAGCTCAGTAGCTTCTTGGAGGTCGCGGCCTGAATGTCGATCCCGCCGCAGATGACCATGACGTCGTCGCGCTGCAACTCACCCAGATCACCATCCAACTGGAACGTTGTGCCTGCCGAACAGGCGGACGTCTCACCGCCTTCACCGATCATGCTCCATGAATAGGCCTCGTGCCCCACCACGCGGTTGGCAATGCGTAAACACTCCAACGCAGACGCAAAACTCAGCAGCGTGAAATTGGGCAAAAGCACGAAGACAAACCGCTTGGATTTGTCGGCATCCCGCAAGGGTTGAACGGCTGCGCGGTCTTGTGTCATCGTTCGGGCAAACACTCATAAAAGCCGGGCAAGCGCCCGTATCGCAAAAACTTAATTCACGCCTGACTTTCCGCGTCAAGGGGCGTATTCGGCTATGGTAACCCTAACATGGCGCGGCTATAACCGTCGCCGCAACGCGGCAAGTCCTGCCGCACCGTTCGGAGCAAAGACATGAGCAATTGGACCAAGAGCAACTGGCGTCAAAAACCCCGCGTGCAGATGCCGGATTATACCGATCCCGCAGCGCTGAATGCCGTGGAAAATCAACTGTCCAAGTATCCGCCGCTGGTCTTTGCGGGCGAGGCGCGCCGACTGAAGCAACAGTTGGGTGCGGCAAGCCGGGGTGAGGCGTTTTTGCTGCAAGGCGGCGATTGCGCCGAAAGCTTTGATCAATTCAGCGCGGACGCCATTCGTGATACGTTCAAGGTTATGCTGCAAATGGCGATGGTGCTGACCTATGGCGCCAAAGTGCCGGTGATCAAGGTGGGCCGTATGGCCGGGCAATTCGCCAAGCCGCGTTCCGCGCCGACCGAGGTGATCGATGGCACAGAATTGCCCAGCTATCGCGGTGACATCATCAATGAACTCGACTTCACACCAAAG
>CAZDXI010000079.1:0-581 GCA_964509095.1 uncultured Rhodobacterales bacterium | reverse complement strand
CTCTACGGGCGGTTTCGCGGATATGAACCGCGTGCACTCTTGGACGCTGGGCTACACGGATGCCGAAGAAACCCAGAAATACGCCGCCATCGCGGGCCGGATTCAGGACACGATTGACTTCATGTCCGCCGCCGGGATCACCGCGCAGACGACGCATGAATTCTCCACCGTGGAGTTCTACACCAGCCACGAGGGCCTGCTTCTGGAATATGAAGAGGCGCTGACGCGTCTGGATTCAACGTCGGGCACATGGATTGCCGGGTCCGGTCATATGATCTGGATCGGGGATCGCACGCGCCAACCGGATGGGGCGCATGTGGAATTCGCGCGCGGTGTGCAGAACCCGATTGGGCTGAAGTGCGGGCCGACCACGACCGCCGATGACCTCAAGGTTCTGATGGAAAAGCTGAACCCGGAAAACGAGGCAGGGCGCTTGACGCTGATCGCGCGCTTTGGCGCCGGAACTGTGGGGGAGCATCTGCCGCGTCTGATCAAGGCGGTGCGCGAGGAAGGGGCCAACGTGGTGTGGTCCTGTGATCCGATGCATGGCAACACGATCAAATCGGCGTCGGGTTACAAGA
>CAZDXI010000078.1:0-11467 GCA_964509095.1 uncultured Rhodobacterales bacterium | reverse complement strand
TGGGTGGCTGCTGTTGCGACGACGGGTGTGATCTTCTCTGCGGCCTATGCTCTGTGGCTTTATCGCCGGGTGGTGATGGGCGATCTGATTAAGGAAAGCCTCAAGACCATCACGGACATGACGGGTCGCGAACGTGCGATCTTTGCTCCGCTTGTGGTGATGACGCTGCTTCTGGGCGTCTATCCGGCGCTGGTACTTGATATCATCGGCCCCTCGGTTGAGGCGCTGGTGTCACAATATGATACGGCCCTTGCTGCGGCCGAAGCGGCGACGATGGTCGCTGAAAACAACTAAGGAAACCTGCCGATGAGCGCGGATCTGAATATCCTCCTGCCCGAGATCGTCCTGGCTGTTTATGCCATGCTCGCTTTGGTCATCACGGTCTACACTGCCAAGGACCGAGGCGCGTCTTTGGTTTTGTGGGTTACCTCAGCCATCATGCTGGCGCTCGCGGTTTGGATCGGCTTCACCGGCGAAGGGCGTAACGTCGCGTTCAATGGAATGTTCATCGACGACGCGTTCGCACGCTTCGCCAAAGTTGTGATCCTTGTGTCCGCCGCCGCCGTTCTGCTGATGAGCGAAGGGTACATGGCGCGCAAAGGCCTTTTGAAGTTCGAATACCCCGTGCTGGTTGCTTTAGCGGCTGTGGGCATGATGGTCATGGTATCCGCAGGGGACCTCATGGCGCTCTACATGGGGCTGGAGCTGCAATCGCTGTCGCTGTACGTGGTGGCGTCGCTGCGCCGGGATTCCGTACGCTCGACCGAAGCGGGTTTGAAGTACTTCGTGCTGGGCGCGCTGTCCTCGGGCCTGCTTCTGTATGGTGCGTCGCTGGTCTATGGCTATGCCGGCACCACGCTGTTCTCGGGCATTATCCAGACGGCTCAACATGGTGAGGTGTCTCTGGGTCTGTTGTTCGGTCTTGTGTTCCTGATCTGTGGCTTTGCGTTCAAAGTCTCAGCTGTGCCGTTCCATATGTGGACGCCGGATGTGTACGAAGGTTCCCCAACGCCGGTCACGGCCTTTTTTGCGACGGCTCCGAAAGTCGCCGCCATGGCTCTGTTCGCGCGGGTGATGCATGACGCGTTTGGCAATGCAGTGGAGGATTGGAGCCAGATCATCGCGTTGTTGTCTGTGGCGTCCATGTTCCTTGGGGCCATAGCCGCGATTGGGCAAACCAATATCAAACGACTGATGGCGTTCTCGTCGATTGCGCATATGGGGTATGCGATGATTGGTCTGGCCGCAGGTACTGCAATGGGTGTGCAGGCGATGCTGATTTACATGGCTATCTATGTGACCATGAATGTCGGCACATTCGCGTTCATCTTGATGATGGAAAAAGACGGTCAGCCCGTCACCGACATATCTGCACTCAACCTATATGCGCGGCGCGAACCGGCCAAAGCGTGGGCGCTGCTGTTTCTTTTGTTCTCGCTTGCTGGCGTGCCTCCGTTCCTTGGGTTCTTTGCCAAATTGGGCGTGTGGCTTGCTGCGGTTGATGCGGGCCTGACATGGTTGGTGGTGGCGTCTGCCATCGCATCCGCGATCGGCGCTTACTACTACCTGCGCATTGTCTACTATATGTTCTTCGGTGAAGATCAGGGTGACGCTCTGGATGGTGGAAAATCGCCTGTTCTATGGGGCTTCCTGATGGCGTCAGCGGCGGTGATGTTGTTAGGCGTTGTCAATCTGTTCGGAATCGAAGGGGCCGCCAGCGCGGCAGCTGTGGCGCTCGTCAACTGAGCTTGATGCGACCGTTGCTCGGTTCGGAGCCTTCGGCGAGGATATTTTTTGCAAGATGAAGCCGCAGATTGGCCGTCGGGCTATGGCAAGCGCGTGTTGGCTGAGGTGGATTCAACGCTGGACGAAGCGCGGCGCATTGCAGCGGAACTGTCCGGGCCGGAATGGATTCTTGCACTGAAGCAAACCAAGGGACGGGGACGGCGCGGACGGGCGTGGTCTGATCCAGTTGGAAACTTTGCAGGCACGTTGGTGTTGCGTCCCGCAGAAGCCCCCAATGTCGCAGCACTGCGATCGTTTGTTGCTTCACTTGCGTTGTATGATGCCTTCGCCGCCGTGACTGGCCGACCGGATGGGTTGTCGCTGAAATGGCCCAATGACGTGCTTCTGAATGGAGGCAAGGTTGCAGGCATCTTGCTGGAAAGCGTCGGGCAGGGCACACAAATCAGCCACCTTGCAATTGGGCTTGGGGTCAATTTGCGCAACGCGCCGGATTCTGTGGAAGAGGGCGCGGTGCGACCTGTATCGCTGCTCTCGGAAACAGGCGCGGATGTCGACCCGGAGACGTTCTTGAGCCACCTTGCCATGGCATACGCTGCATATGAGGTGCAGTTCACAACGTTTGGTTTCGCCCCTATTCGAGAGCGATGGATGTCACGTGCAGCGCGCTTGGGCCAAGTCATCACCGCACGTACTGCGCGGCAGGAAACCACAGGAACCTTTGCGGACGTGGACAAGGATGGGCAACTTATTCTAGAGACCGCACAGGGGCGTGCGACGATCCCGGCGGCTGATATCTTTTTCTGAGACAAGGGGGCTCTGCCCATGCTTCTCGCGATTGATTGCGGAAATACGAACACGGTCTTTTCGATCTGGGACGGGGACAGGTTTCTGTGCACGATGCGCACGTCCACCCATCATGCGCGCACGGCAGATGCCTATTTCACGTGGTTTTCCACATTGCTGGAGCACTACAAGATCACCCCCGACATCACGGACGTGATTATTTCTTCAACGGTGCCGCGCGTGGTGTTTAATCTGCGTGTCTTTTCCGATCAGTTCTTTGGCTGTCGCCCGCTGGTCGTGGGCAAGCCAGATTGTTTGCTGCCCACTCCGCCGCGTGTAGACGAAGGCACGATTGTTGGGCCGGACCGGCTGGTGAATGCTGCCGGCGCTTACGACCGTCACGGCGGCAACCTGATTGTGGTGGATTTCGGCACGGCCACCACCTTTGATGTGGCAGGCCATGACGGTGCCTATGTCGGCGGCGTCATTGCGCCGGGTGTGAACCTGTCGCTGGAGGCGCTGCACATGGCGGCGGCGGCGTTGCCCCATGTGGACATTACCAAACCCCAACGTGTGGTTGGCACGAACACTGTCGATTGCATGCAGTCCGGTGTTTTTTGGGGTTATATTGGGCTGGTAAAAGAAATCTGCGCGCGCATCAAAGCGGAACGCAACCAAAAGATGAAGATCATCGCAACAGGCGGTCTGGCGCCGCTGTTTGCCCAGACCGAAGACCTTTTCGACACGATTGAACACGACCTTACGATGCATGGTCTGACAGTCATTCACGCCTTCAACAAGGACACCGCATGAACACCGAACGACTGTTTTACCTCCCCCTTGGTGGCGCGGGGGAGATCGGGATGAATTGCTATGTCTATGGCTATGGCAAGCCGGGGCAGGAGCGGCTGATCGTCGTCGACATCGGTGTCACCTTCCCGGATATGGACGGCTCGCCCGGGGTGGACTTGATCCTGCCGGACATCACGTGGCTGGAAGAACGCGCAGACCAGATCGATGGAATATTCATAACCCATGCACACGAAGACCACGTGGGTGCGGTCGCGCACACATGGGATCGGATCCGCGCAACCGTCCACGCCCGCGCGTTCACTGCGAACATCGCGCGGCGCAAGATGGACGAAAAAGGCCATCCCGAAGATGCGGTGCAGACGGCCTCGGCCTGGCCAGAACACATCGAAGCGGGACCGTTTCGCGTCGGGTTCTTGCCAATCAGTCATTCGATCCCCGAAAGCTCTGCGCTTGTGATCGACACACCGGCAGGACGGATCATTCATACGGGCGACTTCAAGATCGATACCGATCCACAGGTCGGGGAACCCTTTGATGAGGACCTATGGGGCGAAGTAGCCAAGCCCGGCGTCATGGCACTGGTCTGTGACAGCACCAATGTGTTCTCCCGTGAGGCTGGCCGATCCGAGGCAACGGTTGGATCAGAGATCGAAAAGCTGGTGTCATCAGCCAAAGGCATGGTTGTGGCGACGACTTTTGCGTCCAATGTGGCGCGGGTGAAAACGCTTGCGGCGGCGGGAGAGCGGGCAGGGCGTTCTGTCTGCTTATTGGGACGCGCGATGCAGCGCATGGTTGAAGCGGCCAAGGAAACTGGCGTTTTGACCGGCTTCCCCCGCACTGTCAGCGTGGAAGACGCCCGCGCTATCCCGCGCGAGAACCTGATGCTGATTGTAACCGGCAGCCAGGGCGAACGCCGTGCTGCCTCTGCGCAATTGGCACAGGGCAAGTACAATGGGATCACGATGGCAGAAGGGGATACATTCTTGTTCTCGTCCAAAACGATCCCGGGCAATGAACGCGGCGTGATCCGGATTGTGAACCAGTTCTCGGAACAGGGTGTTGATGTGGTCGATGAAAGCTCGGACGGACATTATCATGTCTCGGGTCACGCCAATCGACCTGATCTTGAAAAGATGCACGACATCGTGAAGCCGCAAACCGTGATCCCTATGCATGGAGAGCATCGTCACCTGCGGGAGCATGTGAAGCTGGCCAAGGCAAAGCGGATGCAGGCTGTTCTGGCTGTGAACGGCACAATGGTCGATTTGACTGGGAATGAACCGACGATTGCCGAATATGTGGAAACCGGGCGCACCTATTTGGATGGCGCGGTGCAAATCGGGGCTTTGGACGGGATTGTGCGGGACCGCATCCGCATGGCGTTGAACGGGCATGTAGTGGTCACCGTTTTGCTCGACGAAGAAAACGAGCCTATGGGGGCACCGTGGTGTGACCTGATGGGATTGCCGGAAATGGGCCGATCCAATGCGGCACTGGTAGATGTTTTGGAAGAAGATTTGAGCCAGTATCTGAACCGAGCTGGTGAAAAGACTCTGGCTGACGATGACAAGATCGAACACGAGCTGCGGCGCATCGCGCGGAGCACATCACAAGACGAAATCGGCAAGAAGCCCGAAGTCACTGTCGTGATTAGCCGTCTGAGCTAACAGGAGCGGCTTGCGCCGCAAGCGATTTTGCCGCGCGGACGCCCGCGCGCCCGTTGGAGGGCGAACCCTCCAAAACTCCCCGGCGCATGTGGCCGGGATTGTTCAATTACATGCGGTCAGCGAAGCTGAGACCGATGAAGCTTGGTGTGTGATCCCCAAGGCCTTTCGGTGTTTTCCCGCCACGGTCGTCTTGGCGCTCCCGAGAGCGCCCACGTCCCCCACGGGAGCGGTTGGGCTTTTCGTCCTGAGCGGCTGCTGCGGCAGGTGTGTCGTCAGCAGGTGCTTCTGGTTTAGGCGCATCATCCGACTTGCGCGACCGAGACCGGCTGCGCTTGGGTTTTTGTTCGTCAGTCTCGGCTTCAACAGCTTCCGGCTTTGCGGATTTAAGAGGATTGTCGAGGCGCGGAATTTCTTTTTGGATCAGCTTTTCAACCGCGTCGAAGTTCTTTTCGTCACGCGGGACACACAACGTGATCGCCTTGCCTTCGCGACCTGCACGACCTGTTCGACCAATCCGATGTACGTAGTCTTCCGGATGACCCGGAACGTCGAAATTGAACACATGGGACACGGCTGGCACGTCAAGCCCGCGCGCGGCCACATCCGATGCAATCAGAAGACGGATGTTGCCTTCGCGGAAGCCATCCAAGGTGCGCGTGCGCTGGGATTGATCCAGATCGCCGTGGATAGGTTCAGCATCATACCCGTACTTTTTCAATGACTTGGCGACGATATCAACATCCGTCTTGCGGTTGCAGAAGACGATCGCGTTGGTGCATTTTTCACCCTCGGCGTCGATCAAGCTGCGCAGCAGCTTGCGTTTTTCGCTACTCTCGCGGTCCTTGCGAGAGCCTTTGAACATAACGACGGCCTGTTCAATCGTCTCGCTCGCCGTGGCTTGGCGCGCGACCTCAACCCGCTCTGGGTTTGACAGGAAGGTATTGGTAATGCGTTCAATCTCTGGCGCCATCGTCGCCGAGAAAAACAAGGTTTGGCGCGTAAACGGCGTCAGGCCAAAGATACGTTCAATGTCGGGGATGAATCCCATGTCGAGCATACGGTCGGCTTCATCAACAACCATGACTTTCACGTCCGACAGGATCAGTTTGCCACGTTCGAAATGGTCGAGTAACCGACCTGGCGTTGCGATCAACACATCGACGCCCTTGTCGATGATCGCTTCCTGTTCCTTGAAGCTGACGCCACCGATGAGCAATGCGCGTGTCAGTTTGAGATACTTGGAATAGGTGTCAAAGTTCTCCGCCACTTGTGCGGCCAGTTCGCGCGTGGGACACAGGACCAAAGAACGCGGCATGCGCGCACGTGCCCGGCCTCGGGCCAAGAGCGACAGCATGGGCAAGGTGAAACTGGCGGTCTTACCTGTGCCAGTCTGCGCAATGCCCAAAACATCGCGTCCTTCCAATGCCGACGGTATCGCGCCTGCCTGAATGGGGGTTGGAGTGTCATATCCGGCCTCGGCAATAGCCTTGAGGACCTTCGTGTTGAGGTTCAGCTCAGAAAACTTGGTCATGTACGTCCGTTTTAAGCGCGGACGCGATTTTCTGGCCCGCCGTCAAAGAGGTAGCACCCGTATGGCGCCACTGGTGCGCGTGCTTAACAGTCTTGAGCGCGTGCGTCAAACACCGCAGGAAACTCATCCAAGATTGCCGAACTTAGCTGTAAATCTGCACTCAACAACAGCCCGTGTTTCTGAAGACCGGCGATCAACTCCGGGCGCGCAGAACACACATGCTGGAAGAACGCGCGCAATCCAGCCTCACCTTCTTCAGTGTGGATCGCAGTGAACACTTCATGCAGTGTGACACCGCCATTCTCGCGCCGCTTGTTCGGGGCAAGTTCGCGTCGATACGACCCTTGCTGCAATCGAAATAGGAACGCATTCCAGAACGTGTTCCAATCCGGAGCGTGAAGGTGGGCAAGGTCAATGCCGGGTAGTTCATGCAAGTTGGGATTTTCGACCTCGTTGAGATATGCGTTGTGGATCTTCACCTTCAATCCCGGCACACCCACGCGCACAAACAGCTTGCCCAGCACATGGCTTAGCAAGCCACCTTTGATCTGCGCACCCCATACGGGATAAAGCTCAGCCATGATCCTGTTGTACTGCCGTCCTTTGCGCACGGGTCGCTTGAACAAATGTGGTGCCCCTTCAAGAACTTCTGCAGGGCGGATGCGGGCACAAATCGCATCTTTCGGTGCGCTGGCGAGCTTTTGGGAAATGGCATCGGACGAGACCAAAAACTCATCCACGTCGATGTGACCAAGCCAGTCCAAGTCGCGGGCGCGTTTATAGGCATGGTTGGCGTTGAAGGTTTGTCGCGCCTGATGCTTTTCTGGGCGGCCTTTATGTCGTGCGGCCCAGTACGTCGCGTCGCAAGACACTGGCGCTATGCGGGGATGGGTATCCAGAAGCCGGTGGGTTTCCACGTTCGCGTCGTCCAAATAAATGAACATGCGATCTGCTCCGGCGCGAATATGAAAGGCACAGAATTGCACGACCTCCTTCGTTGGGGCGCGCACAGTTGCAACCAGTCCCCATCGAGGTTCAGAACGACGTAGTGTGTTTTGCGTCACGCGCAGCGGAGCCTTTCCAGACGGCCATACGCAGTGACGTACCTAAAATCAGTTAAAACTTTCTTGGGCGTTTTGGATGGCGGCGGCCAAGCCTTCGGTTGGCATGCGCACAAACACAGGCGCGTCCAACCCATATGGGAAAAACTGAACCTGCAAATCCGGAGAGCTTGTCATTTGTGTCATTTGGCTTTCCGTGAACTCGCGTTGTGCGCGGCATCCGTCCGGATAACACACATCAACCGGAACTTCGAAAACCTGACTACTGGCGACAAACCGAATTCCGGGTTGGACAGCCACACCCAGCGGGATTAGAGAGCCGGCGCGGATTGTGTTCTTCCCACGTTCCACAACAACGAAAAAGGTTGTCACAACGGATTTGCGTTCTTCGTTCTGAAGCTTGCGTGACAAGGTGCATGTGTCGGATTTGCAAAGCGTCTTCCAGTCGCGGTCCGGCGTCTGTGCCTGAACGGGCACGGCGGTATTGGCAAACAAGGCAAGCAGGATGAACGGAAGGCAGCGCAGCATATCTAAAACTCTTTGGTAGATGTAAAAACGGGCGCCTCGTAAGACGCCCGTCAGAATTCTTATGCAGAAAGGCTTACGATTTTCTGCGACGACGCGCCGCGAAACCGATCGCACCCATGCCGCCCAGCAGCAACCATGCGGATGCCGGAAGCGGGATCACAGACGTCGGCGGTGTCACAACCGGGGGAGGAACCACCACGGTGCCACCTACGCCTTTGAAGGCAAAGATGAACGTGGGTGTGATCTCACCGTTGGTGTCACCAAAACCGTCCTGGTCTGCATCTTCACGGGACCAGCCAAAGGAAAACAGTTCTGCGCCAACAACGCCCAGAGCGGCTTCTGCATCATCCAGATTTGCTGCGCCACCATAGAAAATGCTGAAGTCATATGTGCTGCCTGCATCGAGATCGCCGAACGCAAAGTCAAACGCAGCGCCATGATCGTCCGGGCCACAGGCCGTGAAATCGACACCGACACCACATGAAGTTCCGGTGTCTTCAAGTGCAACAGACAAATCCGGGCCGACGAAACCGTCGTTTGACGAACTCTCAAGAAGAGTTGTCGTCGCTGTCCCGCCAATGGTCACGAACTCGTCAAACGGTGTCGGGGACGCATCCCAATCCATCGCACGACGGTACCGCAGACCGGATATCGCCGACGTGCCTTGGTTTTCGATGCTGACGATCACTTCATACAGATCGTCCGACGCTGACTTCTGGAAGCTGTGCGTTACGAATACGTCTGTGCCGGTGAGTTGAACCGTCGATTCAGCTGTTGTGGCCGTGCTCTCGAAGTTGATAGCGGTCAGGCCAAAAACGCCTGGGAAGCTGTCGTTGTCGGCGCCACCGCGTGTGGTGCCATTAACTTCGATTCCCCAGCCTTCACACAAACAACCATGAGACGTTGCTTCGTACTCAAGACCAGCATCCAGCCAACGTACACCGACCGCAGTTGTGCCATCAACGTCAGGGACGCCACCGCTAATGTTCAGCTGACCAAAGTCGTCAACACCCAACTTCACGTTTCCATCAGAAATGATAGCTGCGGCATGTGCGCCCATCGGCAATGCCAAAGCGGTTGTGACCGCTAAAATTTTTCGGAGCATTCTATCCCCTTCCCATAATTAGGTGCAGAGTCGTTACCCTCTGCCAGTTAAATACGCGTGAGCCTCCACTCCCGTCTGCCCTGAGCATAAATAAAGGTAAACAGAATGTGAACCATATTCTTGCCATATTTTACGAGGGTTTTGGTGTTGTTTTTCATCTTATCGCGGGGTTTCCGCCTGACTGTTTCGCCATAGGAAACAGTCGTCTTGCACTTCCCTCAACGGTTGCGGAACCGCGAGAGCTGTACCTCAGGTGTCTTGGAACGATTTTGTTCAGCGCACATCATTGAATGAGGCCTTGATCGGACAAGCAAAAAGGACACCCCAGCGGGATGCCCTTTTCCAGAATTTCGGTGATGTTTGAACCGTATCAACCTTGCTTGCGGCGACGCCCAGCGGCAACCAATCCACCTACACCTGCAATCAACATCCAGCCTGCTGCAGGCAGGGGGACCGCGCTCACGGCACTTGGTGTGCTGGACAGCGTACCAACGCTGGACACGCCGACCGGGTCAGAGCTGCGTGCGCCAACACTGTTGGTGATTTCGTCAAAGATGTTGGTGGCATAGCTGCGTGCGATCAGAGTGGATTCCACGATCAGAGTCTCGCCATCCGCAAACATACCCAGATCAATCGTGCCGGAAATCGCGTCCAGCTCAACCAGAGTTTGGCTGCCGCTGACTTCGGTCAGGTTAACAGTGAAGTTGGACACATTTTCCGTGCTGCGCCCTGCTTCGTTCTGCAGGATGTCCGCGCGGGCAGAAAACACTTCGTCGCCGTTAACAGTGATCAGGTACTCAAAAGATGCACCTGTGTAGTTGGTGAAGGTCAGAGCTTCGAAATCATCTGCGAACGGGTTCACAAACACAGGAGCGGGGCCGCCGAACAATCCCTGATCCGAGTTGTGGAACAAGCGTGTTGTCAGCCCTTGCAGGGAATAATCCAGCGTATAGTCGCGGTTCATGCCGAACATGTTGGTTTCGTCTTGCGTGAACGTCGCGATAGCGGTGCTGAGTTCGGTGTTGGCATCCCGACGTGTCGACGCTTCAACCGTCGACGTGCCGTCAGCGTTTTGCACCGCATTCACGGAGTCGCCAGAGAACCCGCCAATTGCCACAGATGCTGTGCCGGGCGAAGCGGACGCGCTTGAGTCGTCGATGATCGGGGGCAGTGAGCTAAATGGCGCTTCACTCAATACCGAAATAACTTCGACACTGCTAACCGTTGCGGCCTGCGCTGAAAATGGCAGCGCTGTGGCTAGTGCGAGTGCAGACAAACGTAAATACATGTGTAACCCTTTGTGGATATTTAACTTCAACGCGCCACTCTTCGTTAATAACCGCCGTCTTTGCCAGTCATAAGTTAACGATTTCGACAGAAAGATACGCGAAGTTCGGGCCAATAACTTTGCTATTCGCAGTATTGTTCGCAAGGGCGGCACAATCCACGTCGGAACAGGTTAAGCCATCATTTCTTTGGTCGCGGACAACGTCACATCGGGGTAGTCGCGCTCAACCCGGTCAATGTCCCATTGGAGCCGGGTCAGATACACAATGTCACCATCGTGATCGTGGCTGATGTGTTGCTTGTTCGCGTTGACGAACGCTTCCACCGCGTCCTTGTCGCCAGTGACCCAGCGGGCGGACGTAAATTGCGATTGCTCGAAGCGAACTGGCAGCCCGTATTCCATCTCGATCCGGGACGCGAGCACCTCGAATTGCAATGCGCCAACCACACCCACAATAAAGCCTGATCCAATGGACGGCTTAAACACTTTGGCGGCGCCTTCCTCTGCAAACTGCATCAACGCTTTTTCCAGATGTTTGGCTTTCAGCGGATCACCAGCGCGGACCCCTTGCAACAGTTCCGGCGCAAAAGAGGGGATGCCAGAAACACGGATGGCTTCGCCTTCGGTCAATGTGTCGCCGATGCGCAGTTGCCCGTGGTTGGGAATGCCGATGATGTCACCCGCCCAGGCTTCCTCTGCCAGTTCCCTGTCAGAGGCGAGGAACAGCACCGGGTTCGAAATCGCCATCGGTTTCTTTGAACGCACATGAGTCAGCTTCATGCCGCGTTTGAAATGCCCAGAGGCCAGCCGGACGAAAGCGACGCGGTCACGGTGCTTGGGATCCATGTTCGCCTGAACTTTGAAGACAAAGCCGGAAACCTTTGTTTCTTCTGGTGAAATCTGACGTGGCAATGCGGATTGAATCTGCGGTTCAGGACCATAGTT
>CAZDXI010000077.1:0-11494 GCA_964509095.1 uncultured Rhodobacterales bacterium | reverse complement strand
AGCAGTGGATTGAAAATCCTCGTGTCGGTGGTTCGATTCCGCCCCCGGGCACCAATTCAACATCAGAAGACAAGCAACTACATACGATAGAGCCCGATAGAACAGGGCCTTCGTGCTTCCGGTTGTCCGATGGAGTTTTTCACCGTCCAGCCAAATGCCCCCGCATTTGGGGCATGATTGGGGGCATGGTCGGATCAGTTGATTTCTGGAAGCATCCAAATGCCGTTGAACGATGCAAACTTCGGAACCTCAAATCCAGAGAAAAGGCCCATAAAGGGGACTGTTGCGTTAGTTTACCCCAGTCTGAGGACTTTTGATGTGGCGCCTTGGGTCATGCCGATGCGAAGAGCTGGTCGATGAACTGGATCTCGCCGCAAACGCCTCGATTTTTGTTGTGTATGTGGCCGCGTTTGATTGTTCTGATCGTCTCAATCCCGCTCAGTGTTGCTTTGGCTGATCGCAAGGATCGAAAGCTTTGACGATACCCAAGCAGCCGCTTCAGTGCTGCGTGGTCGCTCTCGGTCATATTGTTGAGCCACTTTCTGTCGATGTGCCGGATGCTGTCAAAATGTGGATCATAGTGGTGATTGATCTCGCGGATCACCCGCCGGTATGAGTGGGCCTTGTCCGTTACGATCCTGACCGGTCTGTGTCGCCTGACGCGCTCGACCGCCTTGTCCAGAAAGGCTTTGGCCGCTGTCGCATCCCGACTGGCGGTCAGGCGAAAGTCGATCATCTGGCCATTTGCATCAACTGCGCGGCATGCTCAACCTGAAAACCAAAACTTTCCGCGCTTAGGCGATTAATGCAACAGTCCCCTTCAGGTGATTGGGACCAAATGCGGCCTAAGAAATCCTGATGACGGACAAACGGCATTGCCAAATGGGCGATGTGCCGTCGGGTAAGAAACTGTTCCGGAATTAGCACTTTAATGCACGAGTTTCTCGTATAGCGGGTGCATTATGTTGCCATTCTGGCACGAAAACCCTCTTTCCCTGTGTTGCGATGCCTGAACGAAAGCGCTCGCCAGCATTCCGACAAAATTTGGCCTTCTTCGTCAGTTCAACGGATTAACGAAAGGTTAATGGACCCAGGTATGAGCAAGTTTAGCTACACGTTTGCATTGGGCGCTTTGGTTGCGTTTGCTCAACCGGTGAAGGCAGGGCAACCTGAATTCGACCCGGCGCTTATTGCAACGGGCACTACCCTTTATATGGAACATTGTTCTGTTTGCCATGGGGTTGAGGCTGATGGCAATGGCCCCTTGGCCAGTGGTTTCTTACCGAGACCCAGGAATTTCACGGTGGGCAATTTCAAACTGCGTTCAACCGAAGTTGGCGAACCCCCAAGCACTGCTGATCTGGAAAGAACAATAAAACACGGCATCCAAGGGTCCTATGGCCGCACAATGCCAGCATTTGAATCTCTGAGCCAACAAGACGTCGCCGCCTTGATCGAAGTCATCCGGTACGTAGCCGGAGTCGATCAACTTGGGAAACCTGTTGCGGTCCCGCCGCGCCCTGCCCGTTCCGACCTTAAGCTTGGGGAACAGCTGTACAGCGAACTGACCTGTTTGGATTGCCACGGCGAAGCAGGGGACGGGCAAGGGATTTTAGCCAAGACACTTAAGGACGCCAACGGCGATCCGATCCAGCCAGCCGACTTTCGAACGGGCCAGTTCAAAGGCGGCAATTCACCCGAGGACATCTGGACCAGAGTCTATGCCGGCCTTGAAGGCACTCCCATGCCTGCGTTCGGTCGCAACTCGACGGCGGACGAGATCTGGGCCGTCACCGAATACATCATGAAATTCAGCGCGCAGAAGTAAGGAATAGGCGATATGAGCATAAATAGACGCAGTTTGCTTGTTGGGGCAGCAGCCGGTTTCGGCGGTTTGGTGTCCCAGTCGCAAAGCAACACCGCACGTGCCCAAAGTTTCGGCGCGCTAAGTTCACTGAAGTATCAGGAGCTTGACGAAGTCCCAAACGCAGGCCGCTTCCGGGGCCGACTGACATATGCCGGATCTTCCGTCGACCCAATCGAGATGCGCGTCACAAAAGACTCATCAATCTGCGGTGAAGGTTTGCGATCCATGCAACCGTTGCGCCTGTCCGCGGATGGCGGCATGGCCGATACAGTGGTTCACATTCGAAACATCACTCAGGGCAAGAAGTGGGATCCGGAGTTCGACACAACCAAGATCTACCAAATCGACTGCAGCTTTCAGCCTTTTGTGCAAATCGGCAAAAGCACGGCTGACGCCGAGATTTTCAATTACGATCCTATCCTGCACAACATCCACGCCTACGAGGTCCACAAAGGAATTCGTCGGGCCATGTTCAACTTCTCGCAACCCAAAGCAGGTCAGGTGGATTTCATCCCGATCAAATTGCGCCGGGGCCATTTGGTGACGATCGACTGCAATGCACACAATTGGATGGCCGCTTGGATTTACACCTCCTCAACGCCTTACATCGCGATCACGAAGATCAACGGGGAGTTCGAAATCAATGACATCCCTCCCGGCGAATATGAGGTCGTCGCGTGGCATCCCGTTCTCGGAGAACGCAGGGCCCCTCTGACAGTCACACCAAACGCCGATCTGGAATTTAACGTCACGCTGTCGTGACTTGTGAAGGAGCTTTAAAATGAACATTCGAATTTCTTCGCTTGCACTTGTCCTGACCGTAACTGGACTTGCAGCGCACGCTGATGACCCTCTTAAAGGCATTGACGGAACCACCATTCAACAAGCCGATCCTGCGACCATTGAATTGGGCAAGATGCTGTTCTTTGATCCCCGACTGTCGGGCGATGCATCGACCGCATGCTCGGACTGCCATGACCCAAACTACGGTTGGAGCGATGGATCCGAGCTTGCGCGCGGTTATCCCGGGACCATGCACTGGCGCAACTCGCAGACCCTCGTGAACATGGGCTTCATGACGGGCGGGTTTCACTGGGATTCCGGTCTGAGTTCACTGTCCGATCAAGTTCATGATGCAATGGGTGCAGGCTTTGTCGCCAACATCGATACTGTCTTGGGCGAAGAGCGGCTGCGCCAAATCCCGGAATATGAGACCATGTTCCAAGATATCTGGGGCGAACGCCCAACGCAGGCCCGCATCGCAGAGGCGATTGCCGCATATGAGCGAACCATCATATCAGACGACAGCCCGTTTGATCGCTATATGTCTGGCGAGCAGAGTGCGATGTCTGCGTCTGCGATGAACGGGATGGAGCTGTTTACCGGCAAAGCCCAATGTTCGTCTTGTCACAACGGAGAACTGTCCACCGACCAGAAGTTCTACAACACGAGCGTTCCTCCGAACATTGGTTTGAAAGAAGATGCTCTGCGGCAGGTCACATTCCGTTACTTGATGCGTAAAAAAGGATTGGAACCGGCTGTTTACGAAGGGCTGGATCGAGATCCCGGGCGTTACATGGTAACGATGAACCCGGATGACTTGGGAACGTTCCGCACGCCACCGCTCCGGTATCTGACGTACACGGCGCCTTACATGCACAACGGTATTTTCTATACTCTGGAAGAAGTTGTGGAATTCTACAATATCGGCGGCACCCAAGATGTCTTCGGCACAAAATCAGATCTGATTCAGCCGCTGGGCCTGACGAATGATGAAAAAGCCGATCTGGTGGCATTTCTGGAAAGCATGTCGGGTACGGAAGTCCTTGAAGACGTTCCAGAGCTGCCGGAATATGAGCTGAAGTCGTTTCCGCAAGCGGATGCGCGGATTACAGCAGCGTCTTTGAAGGAAGGCACAACTGCTGGAAAAACCAATCCAGTCGCAGAGTCTTCCAATGGAATGCAGATGGCGCCCGCCAAACAGGACCCGGCTTCTGAGAAACCAGCAAAAGGCATGATCTTGAAGCCAGTGGAATCGTCAGCAAACGCCGCGACGACTGAGCCAAAAGTACAGCAGGTTAGTTTGAAACTTGCCGATGCTGGTCAAGCTGAAAGAACCGTCGTGGTCGGCGAAGGCGACACGCTCGGACAGATCGCTTTCAGAATTTACGGCGACGGCAAGTATTTTCGTAAACTTTACGAAGCAAACCGAGATGTCATGAGCAACCCAAATGACCTGAAAGTGGGTATGCAGCTGCGTGTTCCAGAATAAGGAACCGCAGTGGCTGGAAGACCGACTGAACCATCGATAGGGCCAAGTCGACACAGCGAGTTACAAGAACGGTGTGACCAGGGTTGCAAACCTGGTCACCCGACACGCGGGACAGAAGTTGAGGTTCGTACAGCGTTTGGCCGTCGGTGAACGTGTCACCGATTGATCATTGAAGGAGTAGCGCCGCACGAGGTGCTTGTTCGCCCTTCCTTGCCAGCCTCAGCCCACACACGAGATCCGAGTCCTGTCTTCAGGACAACCTTTGGATCGTAATTTCCAAACCCACCGGCGGGCAGCACTTTTTGTGTCCTTGCGCGCCACGCGGTCTGATTTGACAGTGTCATCCCAGTGCCCTGCTCATGCATTCCGGAAGACAGTTACTGCTTGACTAAAGATGAAGACCAATAAAGAAAATCAGTTGGTTTGATGAATTCTGCTCAGGTAAGAAGTGTCCGAAGGTCCGTTCCTTGATTTGCGCCACCTCAAGATGATCCGCGCCATTGCCGAGCATGGGCGTGTCAGCGATGCGGCTGAGGCTTTGGGTGTGACATCATCTGCCCTGTCCCATCGCATCAAAGAGGCCGAGCGGCGTCTTGATCTGGTGCTGTTCACACGTATTCACAAGCGTCTGCGTATGACACCGGCAGCAGAATACCTCGCCGATATGGCAGAAAGAGTCCTGTCCGAAATGGACAGGGCAGAGCGCGATGTGCGTCGCATGGACCGCGGCGTTGAACATGTCGTGCGCATCGCGGTTGAGGCCTATAGTTCCTATCACTGGCTGCCCGGGTTCAACAAATATCTGCAATCCCATCTGCCCGGCATAGAACTGCAGGTCATGGCGAGCGTCACACGCGAACCTGTTCGAGCGCTGACAAATCGGCATGCTGACATTGTGGTCACGGCGGGCGATGCAACACCGATGGGCACGCATCGGATTCCATTGTTCCGAGATGAGTTGATGTTCATCTTTCCACCCGATCATCCGCTTGCGGGAAAGGCCTATGTGGAAGGCGGAGACATCGAAGGTGAGGATTTCATCACATACGCAATGACGCCAGAACCGGACCGTGAGTTTGCTCTGCTCTTTCGCCCCACTGGCATGTATCCGCGCTGGACAGCGATGGTCGAGATGCCCGAAGCCATCGTTGAACTGGTTGCCGCGGGTCAGGGCAGCAGTGTCCTAGCAGGTTGGGCTGTGCGCCCGGCAATTGAGGCTGGCCGCATCGTCGGTGCGCGGGTGGGAAAGGACGGCATTGAAGTACCGTGGGGCGCGCTTATGCGCTCAGAAGACCAAGGTGCCGGGCCCATTTCGCAGGTTGCACAAGCGCTAGCCAAATGGTCATCGACCAACGGTGGATTTGGTTAAGAACGCAGCTTTTCATTGTTGGGATCGTAGACATGGTGCGAGTGCCGCGTGGCGGCGCGCATGTCTCCAAAAGCCTGAACGTGGCAACTATCCCCCATCGCCAGCGCGCCGCTTTCCACATATCCAAGCGCCAGCAATTTCCCTGTGCGGTACCCCATTGAGATGGACGTCAGATATCCAATGACTTGCCCCTCAAGGAGTATCGGGTCAGAGGGTAAAGGCTCAGGTCCCGGATCATTGATTTCCAGCCCGATGAAAGTCCATGCAGCTTTGTTTTGCGACTGACGTTCGACCGCTTCCCGGCCGACAAAGCCCCCTTTGGACATGTTGGCGAATTTGGACAATCCAGCATCGAACAATGTGTACTCCGTGCCAAAGTCTGCGCCCCAGCCATGATAACCCTTTTCGATCCGCATCGCATTCAACGCGAAAGAGCCGAAATTACAGATGCCATGGACCGCGCCCGCTTCCCAAATCGCACGGTAGAGCGTTGCCAGATCAGCCGAGGCGACATGCAACTCCCAGCCCAGCTCACCCACATAACTCACCCGCATCGCCGTAACAGACACGCCTGCAATATCGATTTCGGCCACGCTCATCCAAGGTGCGTTTGTCGCGCTTAGGTCAGCAGATGTCAGCGCTTGCAACAGGTCCCGTGATTTTGGCCCCATCACCAACAATGCACCGTCCTTCGGATAACCTTTGGTCACAGTGGCCTCAGCATCCCCGACCGCCGCGCAAAGCCAGTCAAAGTCACGATCAATCGCCAGTGTTGGACCGCAGAGCAGAAATCTATCTTCAGCAAGACGGGCAATTGTTGCTTCGGACCAGATATGACCTTGCGGCGTCAGCATATAGGACAGGCGGACTCGTCCAACCGGCGGCAGTGTTCCGCAGATCACGTTGTTGAGCACCTCGGCAGCGTCCGAACCTTCCAGCGTGAACTTGGTAAATCCGCCATGATCCATTACACCGACGTTGTCGCGAACGGTTTCGCATTCGATCCGTACTGCGTCCTGCCAGGGTTCGTGCCCGAAGCTCAGCGCATCCACGTTGCTTGCCGGGCCGTCATTGAACCAAAACGCACGTTCCCACCCGCCGATTTGGCCCATGACAGCGCCTTGCTCAACCAAATGCGCATAAAGCGGGGTTTGGTTGACGGGGCGACCGGAGCCCATAATCCGATGTGGATAGGGAATGGCGTACTGCAAATCGTAATGCTCTGACGCACGTGCAGCGGCGTAGTCTTGCGTGGCCCATTCGCCAAACCGGCGCGGATCCCATGCGGACAGATCCCATTCAGTTTCACCTGTGGTGAGCCATTCTGCCATGGCTTTGCCGATGGCGGCGGAATGGGTAATGCCGATCTGAACGCCTGTTGCGTGATAAAAGTTGCGCACACCACCCGCCGGACCAACCAAGGGCAAAGCGTCAGGCGCATATGGGATCGGACCATTCACGAAGCGTTGGGCACCAGCCTCAGCCAGTAACGGTACATGGGTGGCTGCTGCCTCGAACACAGTCATCATCCCGTCGATGTCGTCCGCAAACAACTGGTGGTCAAAATCCTGCGGAACGCCGTCTTGCCAAACAGGACGACCTTCATGGGCATAAGACCCAAGCAGCAGGGCATTGCGTTCACGCCGCAGATAAAAGCGAATGTCCGGGTCGCGGATCAATGGGAAGACTGTCGTGTCCTCCTCCAACTCGGTCAGCGGGGAAGTCACCATATATTGATGCTCCAGCGTGACCACAGGCACGTGAAGCCCCGCCATAGCTGCAATCCGTGCTCCGTTTGATCCCGCCGCATTGATGACGGTGCCTGCGATAACTGTGCCGTTCGTGGTTTCGACCTCCCATTCGCCGGAAGGTCGTTGATGCAAACCTGTCACGGGCGTGAACCGTCTGACCTCGGCGCCCATCGCGCGGGCATGTCTGGCCAAGGCTTGGGTCAACTGGCTTGGGTCAATGTCGCCTTCATAGGGATCTAGGATGCCGCCCAGGACCGTGTCGTCCGCCTTCCAATAGGGGTGCATCTGCTCGATCTCGGATGGCGACAGCATCGCAAGATCAAACCCAGCCGATCGCGACACCCCGCAGAGGTGTTGAAACAACTGCATGCGCTCGGACGTGTGGGCGGGCCAGATAGCAGAGGTGTGGCGATAGGTGATCGGCGCGTCAGGGTCTTTGGCAAGCTCTTTATAAAGCTGCCAAGCATAGTTGCCCGCGCGCATGCCGAGCCAAGAATTGGCGTATGTCGGAATATTGCCCGCTGCATGCCAGGTGGAGCCAGCGGTCAGTTCGTTTTTTTCCAACAGAACGGTGTCTGTGATGCCCGCCTTAGCAAGATGATAGAGGATGGCAGCACCAACAGCGCCGCCGCCAATGACAACAACCTCGGCGTGGCTCCGCATCAATGCGCCTCCAGCAGTCGTCCGAAGCCATGGATCGGATCAGTGATCCCGACCGTGCGCAACGCTTGCCAATAGACGGATGCATTGCAGGCGACGATGGGTTTGCCATGAAGCTCTTCAAGCTCTGCAATCATAGCTACCACGGGCAAGGCAGTACCGACCTGCAAGATCACGTCACACTCAGACCCTGCCACCTCTGCAAAGACGTGGCGAATGTCGTCCAGAGGGGTTTCACAAATGGCGGGCAATGACGGGGCTTCGGTGCCTTTGATCGCGACCACCTCAAAACCTGCGCTTTCCGTGTTTGCTTTTACCACTGCATCCACATCCGCATTGAACGGCGTGACAATGCCAACCCGCGTGGCCCCCAAAGCGCGCAGGCCTTGGTAATCCGCTTGTGAGGCCCCAAGAACCGGGACGCCGACCTGATTGGACACCTCGGCACATCGCGCGGCCAGCTTGTCTGGCCCGCCGGGGCCTGCATCCGTCGTCAGCCCGACGGCAATCGCCAATGGTGCGCAATCCATCAACTTGGCGGCTTCATCGGGCAAGTCATCGGAGACCGCGTCGCCACCCAACCGAAAGCGTTGCATCTGGTTGGTCACCCCGGCTGGTCGCAGCAGCTCTAGTTCTGGCTGCACAACGGTATTCATCGCAGGTGTCATAACGCCAATCACGGCGCGAGGGGCGAGAGTATCAGCCATTTTGGGCCTCCTTCAGAAAGTCGTTCAATCCAGCCATGCCGCCGATGTAAATCGCATCCCCAACGATCTTTTCCATCTCGTCAGCGACATCTGGTGTGCAGTCGAAATGACTTTCCCAGATTCCCAAGGTCTGACCCGTGTGGGTGATGGGGACGAAACGATGCGTTGACACGTATCCCGTGACAGGCAGCGCACTTTCGAGGATGTCATACGTGTAAAAGTGCTCTGCATCGGAGTGCGCCAGCAATGTTTCACGAAACACAGATCCATCCGGGATATCCAGCTTGCGGATTGTTCCCGTCGCTGTGGCCGCTCCGTTTTCCAGCGTGGCAGTCGTCACGCCGGGGTTCCAGTTGGCCACGCCATCAAACGCGCGGACAGCAGCCCAGACCTTTGTGATATCAGCGTCAATAATCATACTTCGGTAAACGTGCATGGCGGCTCCTGTTATTGCTTGAGGTGAATGGGATAGTGCGCGCGAATGCGCTCTTCTGTATCGGCACTAAGGTGGGTCGGCGGCGGTGCTTGGAGAATTTCTGAAACGCGGCGACGCGCCTGATCCCAAATCGACAAGCGGCCGGCCTCAACCCAGTCATTGACGCTCTGACGGTCGGCAAGAGTTGGGTAGTAGTAGTCAGACTTCATGCGTTTCAGCGTCTCTCCCTCGCCCAGGTAATGACCGTCATGGGTGACCACGCGTTCTACCGCAGCAAGATCAAGCGTGTCCGAACTGACTTCGATACCCCTGATAGACCGCAAGATCGCACCGCACATATCGTCATCAATGACCATCGCTTCGGGGCTGGCCACCATGATGGAACCCAGCATCCCCACGGAAAGATTGATCATATCCGCCCCGCCATGCCCCGCCAGAGCAACGGTGTAGCCTTTTTCATAGCCCGCTTGGGCGTCCACCAGTTTGGAATCCGTCATGCCCGCCGACACGGTAGAAGGGAGACCCACATGGGAGAGAAGCTGCGCCGCAGCCGCGTTGGCTATCGCGGCCTCGCCGCTGCCGCCGCTCATCGCGCCTGTGCGCAAATCCGAAATGAAAGGCATGAGTGCATAGATACAGGGCGCAGATTTTTCGATGCCATCCACCACCACAAGCCCGGCAAAACATTCCGCCAATCCTTGCGCCAGGGCCCCAGCCAAAGTGACAGGGCTGGTAGCGCCCGCCTGCCCGGCTGAACAAATCTGCGGGATCATGCCCGCCTGCACCGCTTCTTCCAGCATCAAGATGCCCTCTGGTGCATAGGTCAAAGGCGGGACCACGTGCACAATCACGGCCATGCAAAACGGTCGCGCGCGAAAGGCACCGGGATGGCCCAGAGCCATATCAAACATTTCGACAATCGGATTGACATGGTCTGGGTCACAAAAGCTTATGCCAATGGGTTTGCTGGTCGCCTTGAGGCAGGCAAAGGCGGTGTTGATATCCAGCTCAAAGGGATCTGCCAGATCTCTGGCAACCACGGGCCGCACGCCATAGTGAATGTTTGATGAGGCATCCAAGACGCGCATCAGATCGTAAAGATCGCTCAACTCACTGTCGCGGTAGGCTCCGGATGCGGCATCCAGCATTTGAACTGCTGCACCTCCTGTGCCGATATGTACGCGACGCCCACCGATCTGCAAATCTTTGTCGGGTTTGAATCCGGGCAAGGTGACGCGACGCGGCGCACGATCCAATGCGCTGCGGATCATGTCTTCGGAAAAACACAGTCGCCCATCTGAGCGGTGCCAAGCACCAGCATTCAGTGCGCGTTGTGTGGCCGCATCTGGCAAGCTGGCCATGCCTATGGTGGAGAGAATTTCAAAGGCATGGGATACTATGGCAGACACGTCAGCCGGAGACAGCGGGCACAAATCCCCTCCCACGTGGAACACGCGCGACGGGCTTTGGTCAGTGCCACCTGCCGTCTTCCGGTTACTTCGTGTTCGTCTCACCACCTGCGCACCTCGCCGGGAGCATTAGAGACCAATTCTTACGCAGGGGAAATTCAATAAAACGTCCAAAATGGTGAGGATGTTTCAAGAATTGCGGCACCAGCCCTCGATTACAGCGCACTTGTCGGCATGCAAAAGGGATTGATCATAAAACTTGATGGTCATAGCGTGAGGGTCATGTCGGAGTATCTCCATCTCGTCGTTTTAGAGCGTCACAGCGCTCATCGCCGAAAGCGTTTTGCCGGTTAGCTGTTCCTCCTTTTGTGACACACCTTGCAATACAATTTGGAGAGTCCAGATGCCTGAATTTGCAGAAATCCCGGTGCTTGATCTTGCGCCCTTGAATAACGGCAATGACACGTCCGACCTCGCCCTGGAATTCGCCAGAGCCTATGGAGAGACCGGGTTCGGTTATGTCGTCAACCATGGGATTGATCGTGCGTTACGCGCAAACGTCTTTGACGCATCAAAGAAGTTTCACGCCCTGCCTAATCGCGAAAAACAGACGATCGCTCTCGACAAATGTCATCGCGGCTATATCGCGATCAACACATCAACGGACGTCAATTCCGACCTCGCCAAGGTGACAAAGCCCAATCAATCCGCTTCGTTCATGATGATGCGTGAAGACGCTGAAATCGATCCCAATATCTACTTGTCCGGGCCCAATCAGTGGCCTGTTCTGGGTGGCTTTAGAACGGCTTGCGAAGACTACGCCGAGGCGATGACCGAGTTGGGGCGCAAACTGATGGGACTGGCGTTGGATGCGTGTGGCGCGACAGATCGCTCAATCCTTGCGGCATTTGAAACCCCGACGATCTGGCTGCGGCTGCTCCATTATCCGCCACAGCCCCCGCAAGCGCCGGATGATCTATTTGGGTCAGCCCCCCACAAGGACTTTGGGTGTCTGACACTGTT
>CAZDXI010000076.1:0-11673 GCA_964509095.1 uncultured Rhodobacterales bacterium | reverse complement strand
AAATGCCCACAGCCATCAATGCATAGATTGCAGCGAGGTTCAGCGCATAGACGATCAGTCCAAGATCCATCAGCCAAGCTCCACATGGCCAACGTCACCACGCATACGGCCCGCGTGCATCCCAATGACGCGGTCGCATCGACCCGTAAGCAGTGACACGTTCTGTTCGGCTATGATCATCGCGCCCGTCACCGGCAACGCCCAAAGTGCAGACATCACACGGTCCGAAATCTTGGGCGCCAGGCCTAGCGAAGGTTCATCGATCAGATACAAGCGCGCTTCCACCATCAGCATCCGCCCGATGGACACCATGCGCCGTTCGCCTCCTGACAGTTTGCCGACCAACGCATGTTCCAAGGGCCGCAACGGAGGGAAGATGTCGAAGACTTTGTCGATCTGACGTTGACGGCTTCGCCATGCCAGTTTTGTAAAGGCTCCGCATTCCAGATGCTTGCGCACGGACAAACCGGGGAAAATTGCGTCCCCTTGTGGTGCTACTCCGATCCCGCGCCGCACCAAGCCTGGAGTTCGCCGCCCTGCCCCAAGTGAGCGCGCGCCCCCAATTTCCACACCGTCCAGCTTGATCGAGCCTTGTTGCCAGCTTGTCATGTGCGTCAGTGCCCGCATCAGGGTCGTTTTGCCATGCCCGTTGAGGCCCACGAGTCCTAAACGCTCGCCTTCTGAGACGGTCAGATCAATCTCGTGCAAGACACGCAATGGACCGTATCCTGCGGAAAGCTGCCTGATTTCCAGAAGCTCAGGCATCGGCGTTCTCGAAATATGCGTCTTTTACGGCAGGGTCCTCGAAAACAGTTAACGGGTCGCCCTTCGCGATGACCTTGCCCAGATCTAGAACCACGCAATCATCTGCCACCGCGGTCAGCAATTCCAGACGATGCTCAATCAGAATGACCGCCATGGCGTATTCATCCACTAAGCGGCGCATGATCAGGTCTAGTTCGTCGATCTCTGCATTGATAAGCCCAGAGGCAGGTTCATCCATCAACAGCACTTTGGGCCGCCGCAATACCAAAGAGGCCAACAACAACTTGCGCCGGTCAAACGCGCCAAGAACCGCTGCCGGTGTGTCCCAGGGCACGCGCAAATGCACCAATCGCGCGGCCCATTCTGCGTCATGCCTGCTGAGGTACGGCGGGTGTGACTTGCGCGCCGCGCGAAAGGTTTCGCCCACAGTCAAAGTGGATGGCACAACGGGGCTTTGAAACGTGCGGGCCAAACCAAAACGTGCACGCGCATGAAACGGACGCTTTGTCAGGTCTTGCCCGTCCAACATGACACGCCCGGCTTCTGGAACATATCGACCGCACATGACCTCAAACAGCGACGTTTTGCCCGCTCCATTGGGTCCGACAAGTCCTGTGATGCGGCCCGGTTCTGCAGAACACTCGACTTCATCAAGAATGCGCCTGCCTCCAAAGGACAGACACACTCCTTCACATCCAAAATACATTCGAACGCGCCCCTGCCTTTACCACCAAGGCGGTGCCGTGAACGCCACTTCGGCGAACGTGGACGGCGCAATGATGCGATGTTCGTTGTCCTGCACTTGGAAGAACAGATGTGCCTGACCGCCTTCGGGATCATCGGTCATGTTTGGATAAGAAATCCCGGAATTCGTTTCAGGATCAATCTTGTAGAACCCATTAACACCCCGATACTCCATCGCGCGCAAAGCGTTACCGACGGCATCAAAATCATCTGGATTGCCGGTCTTTTCCCACGCGTGAGCAAGGATATGAACAGCATCGTACCCGCCTCCGGTATACACCATCCCCATCGTCCCGGGGTACTTAGCGCGATACTTTTCGCGGAACGCATTGCCCTGTTCGTCGGCATAAACTCCATAGACTGTTCCCCAGACCATGCCCTCACCGGCACCTTGCGCCAGATCAAGAAACTCGGGTTGTGACGGGCCGTATTGCAGATAAACCAGCGAACCGGGAACCGGATCAAAGGCGTATTGCTGTGCAAATGCGGCAAGTTCGGCGGCGACCCAATGGTCAATCATGATTGCTGCGGCATCGGTGTCTTGTAGTGCGCGTATCACGGGCGCCCAATCTTGAACCGGGAACTGAATGTCTGTGATTGCACCGACTTCCCATTCGCCATTCGTGGCAGCGATTGCTTCTTGCGTGGCCTGACTGATCAATTGCGTATAGCTGATCTGTCCCTGCACGATGTGAACTTTGTTGTTCTTCGGCTCCCACTGTCCGGATGCAGTCATCTCTTGCAGGAATTTCACAAACCCGGACCCGTAATACGCCTCTGGCACATCCAACTGAAAGATATTGCGATACTTGTCCTTGTCGCCTTGGAACAGGTCCACGTTCAGCGTCGAAGTGTTGCCGTGAACGTAGGGAATTCCGCTAGGTGCGGCGGCGTCCATCGCAGGCGGCGGAATGATTGTGAACGCAGAAGCGATCGCGTGGCTCCCGCCTTCGATCAGCGATTGAATGCCCGCGACATTGCCCTCTGGTGTGAGCATATCGAGATCAATGATCTTTGCCTCAAGTTGACGTCCCAAAACGCCCCCATCAGCATTGATCTCCTCAATGGCCATCATGACGCCGTTGGTCCAGTCCTGATGATCCGCGACACCGACAGGTCCGGATTGGGCGGCTGGAACGCCAATAATGATGTTGTCAGCATAGACCTGCCCCGCCGCCATTCCGACCACTGCGGTCAAAGCGAACGCGAACTTGGTCACAGCGCGTCTCGAATACTCAGTCATCATAACCTCCCATTTGACAGACGGGAGCATATTGCGAAGCGGCACGGAAAATTGTCTATAGTGCAAATGGCCTACGCGCAGTTTGCGCATAAGGTGGCTCCCGGGACCAATCGCACCTGTTTTTCGAGGCTCTTCGCGGCGCGTGGCGCGCGGTCGAAACTGGCAATCTCGCAAAAGATGTTGAGAACTCAAGGCGTGCTTGGGCCATAATTTCAAAGAACGCCTGTCCGTGGAGAACCCTATTAAATCACGTGCACTTCATAGGGCTGAGAATTGTGGCGGAGACGAAGGGATTCGAACCCTCGAGACGATTCCTCGCCTACTCCCTTAGCAGGGGAGCGCCTTCGACCACTCGGCCACGTCTCCGCTGACGCGTGTATCAGGGCGGTGGTGGGACACACAAGCGAAAACGCACGCAAAAAGCAGGATCCGTGTCGAACGTCGGTGTCACACATATTCGGCCTTCAAAGCCGCAATTGGTCGCGCGGGAACAGCTGGTGCAACAATCCTCCCGAACTCTCACGTGCGGGTGAGCGAACGTGTTTTGAATAACGCGCGCCCCCACCCAATCTCTTTAACACAGAACACAACAGTATGGTGCGTATGGCACCGGAAAGGACCTGATATGAAACTGACGACCCTCATTGCCGTCACCGCGATTGCAGCGGGTTCCGCTGCGTCTGCCGGTTCAAGCAACTTTGATTTCAGCACCGACACGACGCCGCAAAACACGGCGGTCAAGTCTGGCTATTCAGGCTTCAACCTCTCGGATCCCGGCGAAATTCGCATCAGCCCCAACAATGACAGCCGTTAAGGCAGTCTTTGTCAGCCTGTCCGGATCCCCCAGCCGGGCAGGCTACCACCAGATGGGACGCTCAGCCGCGGATCGCAAAGCGCGGATGCGACTGTCATCGGGGAAATCGTAACCGGTGCGCATCGCATAGTGCTGCCCCTGCCCCCAACCACCCATCCAGTGGAACTGCATGATTGGGCCATCCATATGGTCTTCGTGTAACTTGGCCCACGCGGCAAAAACCTGCTCTGCTTCGGGTGATTGCAAGAACGCCTCAAAGGCGCGCGAGAACGTCTTCACCTTGGAAATCCCGCGATGCGTAATGTGCACGCCCCCCTCATAAGACTGCAGTTTCAGATCGCCGATTACCTCTCGCTGGCCCTTTAGATCATCCGCCAATCGCGGAATGTTCAGCCGTCGATACGCGTCATCGTTCACAGCCCTGTCTGGGTGCGTCCCAAGGCAAATTTGCGCCAGAACCCGGTTGAACTCTTGTTGGGACTGGCCCATCGCTGTTTCGAGAGTCTGCCGGGTCAATGCGTTTGGGGCCAAAAAAGTCGACCCGATGTAGGGGTTCACAACCACCGCATCAAACGTGTCATGCGGATCGCGATAATCGGATTGCCCGCGCCACCATTTGCTTTCCATCAACGCGTTGGTCAGGAAATGCCCACCCCCTTGCGTGCCCAACGCACATGTCAGCCGGTCGCGTTGGTTCTTGGATGCAAAAACATCCGACCAGATCACGGCTGTGTTCGTTGCTGTCGTAATCCAACCGACCTGCAACGCTTTTTGGAAACCCTGCACGTAGTACCAAGGAGCATCCTCAACAGTCGCTTCGATCAAGTTCCACTTGTTGTGCGTTTTGACACTGTTGCGGCTTGCCTGATTTTCGCTGAGCTTGCCCATGTAGTAGTAATGGTCTCCAACGCTGAGCGTATCATGCTTGCGAAAAATACGCCGCAGACTGCGGTCGTTGCCAGTTGCGCGGAAGGTACGTTCGCCCTGTTCCCCCGACAAAGAGCCCGGTCCACGCTCCCCAATTCGGCGCACACCGAGTGCCCCGAAATAGTCCTTGTGCTTGTAAAGACTGTTCCAGATTTCGTTGTAGTGTTCGATGACAACTGGCAATTCGGGTGACAGGTTGTCCCGGATGTATTCCGCACAATGCCGAGTTAAATCATCTTCCGACCGGTGCCACTGGCAAAAATAGAGCCCCGTCTTCACGTAGTTGCACAAGGCCACCATCGCCTCCAGAGGCATGCCTCGGATATAGGTGCGTTCCGCCAATGTCGGCATGTCCGCGACTTCGCGGAAGTCCCGGTCTTCAGTGCCTTGCGGCTTCATCATGCGCAAAAGGTAAGGACGGTCCTCTTTCATCAGGCGCAAGTAATCTGGGTTGAAGACCTTCTCTGCGTCTGTGTCCTTGCGGCTTGTGTCGTCGACAAGGTGTTGCCAATCCTGCCGGAATATCTGCAACTCGAACCCGTCCGGCAGCCGCCCCTTTGGCCCTTTGATCACAACTTCCCAGTTGCCAAGTTCCTTGATCGAAAAGAGAACATCGCTGCCGTCTTTGCCCGTTGTCTCCACCGCGCCGCGAAAGGAAACCTTGTATCCACTTGGCAGGGTATGACGCAGAACAAAGGTCTTACCCAGATACTGACCGAATGCCGCGTCACCCCACGCAAAGACACAGGACGTTGTACCCCCATCCTTTTCGATAGGATTGGGGTCGTTGTTTTCGCGCGCACCTTTGAATTGCCAGCGCGCCAAGCGGTCAAGCCGCAGATACGGCAACACAGGGTCGTAATCCGCGTAATACTCGAGATTGAAGGCCCAGGCCCTTGGATTGAAAGTCTTGGCTGCTCCGTCCGTCATCTCTGGTTCGCCCTCGTGCCGTTGAGAACCGGCATGGTACAAGACGGTTCAGTCCCGGCAAGTCAAAGTGGCGGCTCCATTTGCAACAATTCGCTTCTCGGCCTCAGTCGACCAAGAATAGGCCAATAACAGACGTCGCCAGAAAGTTTGACGACGACGTTAAACGGATCGCGTGATCCCACCATCCACACGGATATTCTGCCCTGTAATGTAGGCCCCACCTTCAGAGGCGAGAAACGCAACAACCGAGGCGATCTCGCCCAGCGAATTGCCATAACGCCCCATAGGGATCATTGAACGGAACTCTTCCTTTTCAGGCAGGCTGTCGATGAAGCCGGGAAGCACGTTGTTCATGCGGATGTTTTCCGCGGCGTATTTATCCGCAAAGAGCTTTGTGAACGCCGCCAGCCCAGCGCGCATCACACCAGATGTAGGAAAGACCGGGTTGGGCTCAAACGCGGCAAAGGTCGAGATATTGATAATCGCCCCACCACCTTGTTTTTGCATGATCGGAGTCACCAAGCGAGATGGGCGCACCGCATTCAGGAAATAGACTTCCATGCCTTCGTGCCAATCCTCATCGGTCAGTTCCAAAACAGGTGCGCGGGGACCGTGGCCCGCAGAATTGACCAGCACGTCGATACGACCCCAGTGATCCATCGCGGCATCGACCAGCTTTTGCAGGTCTGCTTCGGATTTGTTGGTGCCAGTAATGCCGACGCCGCCAAGTTCCTTGGCCAAGGCCTCGCCTTTGCCAGAGGACGACAGGATTCCGACTTTGAAGCCATCAGCGGCCAGAGCTCGCGCGCTGTCGGCCCCCATGCCAGACCCGCCTGCGGTGATCAGTGCTACTTTTACGTCGGACATAAGGTCTCTCCCCTTCAGGTTTTCTTGGTGTCGTCGATGATATTCATGGTGGCGACGCCGCTGTTGCCAAGCTCCACAGCTGCAAACGGCCCGCCGTGGCACATGTTGCCGGGATCCTGGCGATCCATGGGTTCGGTTTCGGCCAGAATGGTTTCGGCAAATTGCTCTGCATTATCCTTGGGCCGATAGCCCAGAAAACTGGCTTTGGCGTTGTCGACAGGCGCGCGATCGTTATTCGACACTCCGTAAACGACCGAGAAACCTGTCACCGGCGTGTCAATGCAACGCTGCACAAGCTGGATCAGATCATCATAAGACAGCCACGAACCAAGCGCGCGAGCATTGGTAACTTGAGCACAGGACAGGATGCGCATGTGCACGCTTTCAAGGCCCCGCTTGTCCCAATACATCGACCCAAGGTCTTCGGCGAAACACTTGGCCAGGCCATAGAACGTATCCGGTCGGTGGCGCACGTCGGTATCGATAAACTCATTCTTGGGGTGCATCCCGACCGCATGGATGGAACTACCATAGATCACGCGCTTCAGCCCATGCTGGTATGCGGCCTCCCAAATGTTATAGGCCCCGACAAAGTTAGGCCCGAGCAGCTTTTCGAACGGGCCTTCATCGGCATAAGCGCCCATATGGACAACCATGTCGGCCCCTTCCAGAACGCGCATCATGTCGTCAAGACTGGCCAAATCGCCTTTGGCATAGGATTCACCCGGATAAAGCGTGCCGATATCATCCACGATATCGGTCGACACCAATTCGTCGCACATTTTGGACATAGGTTCGCGCAAATAGGACCCAAGTCGGCCAGCTGCGCCTGTAAGGACAAGTTTTTTCATCGATCAGGACTTTCGTTTGAGTTTGGCGACGGAAGCGGCAATGCGGTCCATGGCGTGGTCCAGCACCTCTGTTGAGGCGGCGGTTGAAATGCGCAAAAAGGGCGATAGATCGTAAGCGCTTCCGGGTACGGCGGCGATCCCTGCGTCTGACAACAAATAGGCAGTGATCGCTGCATCGTCAGACAGCGTTTCGCCACTTTCCGTCTGCGCCCCAATAAGGTCAGCGCAGCCGATCAGTCCATAGAACGCGCCCCCCGGCGGATCGAGCGTCAGACCATCAATCTGCGCTACACGCTCCACAACAAGATTGCGGCGTTCCTCAAATGCCTGACAGAACCTGCGCACATCCCCTTGAGGACCGTTCAGCGCAGCAGCGGCAGCGGCTTGCGCAATGGCACAAGCGCCCGAACAAATCTGGCTTTGCACCTTTGTCATGGCGGCAATCAAAGGCTGTGGTCCTGCGCCGTATCCGATGCGCCAGCCGGTCATGGCATAGGCTTTGGAGACGCCATTGACCGTTAGTGTGCGGTCTTTCAACGTTGGATTGGCGGCCGCGAAAGACAGAAATATGCGACCGTCGAACAGAATGTGTTCGTAAATCTCATCCGACAAGATCAACATCTGCGGGTGCTTTTCCAGAACCGCACCCAAAGCGCGCAGATCCGCATCAGAATACACCGCCCCTGCCGGGTTTGATGGCAGATTCAGCATGATCCAACGTGTCTTGGGTGTGATCGCGGCCTCCAGTTGCGCCGGTGTCAGACGAAACCCCTGTTCAGCCGGGCACTTCAGCGCCACGGCCTGACCGCCCAGTATAAGAACGATGTCTTTGTATTGCCCAAAATACGGGGCGCACATCAGGACCTCGTCATCTGGCTCCAACGTGGCCATCATCGCGTTGAACAACACCTGCTTGGCTCCGTTCGAGACAATCACCTCATCAACGCCGTAACTCAGAGCATTTTCGCGCTGTAACTTGTCGACCACCGCCTCACGCATCACAAGCGTACCCTGCGTCGGCGGATACCGCGTTTCCCCGCGCAAGGCCGCTTGATGCGCAGCCTCAACAATGTGCGCAGGCGTGTCGAAATCCGGCTCCCCCAAGCCCAGATCAATCACATCCTCACCACGCGCCTTGGCCTCTTTGGCGGCTTGGCTGACCCATGCAGAGGCGGAGGGTTTAACGGGATCAAGGCGGGACGATGCAAACTGCATCAGATGATCGCTTTCTCGACAATCTTGCGACCCGCTGGGATGCGGTCAAAATGGAACTGCGACAAGTCCAGCGTTTGGTACGCGCCATGCACGATGAGTTCGGCTGTTCCACGCCCCATCGCAGGGGATTGTTGAAGACCATGCCCGGAAAACCCATTGAGGAAGAGGAAGTTTTCAACCTCCATATGGGGACCCAGAATGGCATTATGATCGAACGTATTCATCGAATAATGCCCGGCCCATTCGGACTGGACTTTGATGGCCTCGAACTGAGGAATACGTGTCGCAAGAACCGGCCAGACATGGTTTTCCCAGATGTCATGATCCATCGCGAAATCATCGTAATCCACGGCGGGATCAATGTCGGAATGACCGCCACACTGATAGGTGCCGCCGCCATTTTCACGGACATGCACCCCAGACGGATCAATGGTCAGCGGCAGGTCACGATCCAGCGGTTGCTGGGCTGAGAAGATCCACGAAAAGCGCTTGCGCGGCTCCACTGGCACTTCGATCCCCGCCATCTGCGCGGTTCGTGCCGCGCGTGGGCCAGACGCGTTCAAAACCTGACCGCAGGAAATCACCTCACCGGATTTCAGTGTCACGCTGTCCACGCGGGTGCCGGCCGCGTTCTTGTTCACCGCAACGACTTCGTTTTCGACATATTCGACGCCACGCTCCCGCGCGGACTTGCGCCACCAGTCAAAGACGGCTGTTGCGTCCCAGAACCCTTCATCGACCAGATTGATCGAACCCAAGACGATGTCATCGACGTTGTAAAACGGATAGGCGGCCTTGATCTGTTCCGGTGTCATCAACTGAGTTGCGGCACCCGCGCCAATCTGTACTTGCTGGCTTTCCCGCAGCACATCAGCAAAGCCGTCATTATCCGCCAGATACATGTAGCCAAAGGACCGGATCGACAGCTCCGGTACCCGGTCGTCATTGCCCATGTATCGGGGCAGGTTCTTTACGAAATCCGCCGCGAATTGGCTGATACGCACATTCAATTCGCCCGAAAACTGCTGCCGCATGCAGGAGTTGGTGTGCATGGTCGAGGTATTTTCATAGCTCAGGTCTCGGTCCACGACCAAAACCGTGCCGTCAAAATCCTTGTCATCCGACAGGAACCAAGCGGCAGAGGCCCCCATCATAGCCCCCCCGATGATAACGACATCGTAGGATGTGCTTTGCGGAGTTTGCGTTTTCATACTGGTTCTCCTCGCGCAACGGCGGCTTCGACATCTGCGATATCAGAAGCGGACAGGTTGTAGTCTTTGGCGGCGGTCTCTGGCGAGATGTACCCGCGCGCGAGATCCCGTTTGACCAAATCAACAGGACGCTCGGACGGGTCGCCATATCCTGCGCCCCCGGGGAAGGCCATCACGACCCGACGACCATGGGCGACAAACTGTTTGCCCTTGCCGTTCATGGCCGTGCCATCGTCCTGAGCAATTGTTGTGCGCGCGCCCTGCCCGCCACCACGCCGACCGCGGGCGGGATGGTTAAGGCGGTCAAACATCGCCTGAATATCGAACTCGTGCCCTTCTTGGGCGCCGACTTCCATATACTGGCCAAGGCCGCCCCGCGTTTTGCCAGAGCCCCCTGAATCGGGCCGTAATTCCTTGCGCCAGATAATGACAGGGCCAGCATGTTCGGTTGCCTCGATCGGCATTGTCATCACACCTGACGGGAAGGCCGTCGCGTTCAATCCATCGTATTCGGGCCGTGCGCCAGAACCGCCAGAATTAAAGGTCAAAACCTCGGATCGGCGCGCATGTGCCGGGGCTGGCGCATCCGTGCGCGGACGCAACGAGACCTGGAAATTGCACAAACACCCAGCGCCTTCCGCGGGCACAAGGCCAGACACAATCTTGTCAAAAGCGTCATAGACGGCATCAGGCACAAAATGACCGACGATGTGGCGCAACGCGACAGGCGCGGGATGAAGAGCATTCACGATTGTGTTCTCTGGTGCCGTCACTTCAAATGGCGCAAGCGACGCTGCGTTGTTTGGAATTTCGGGCGCAATCGCCACTTTCAAGGCATAGCAGGCATAGGCTTTGGCATAAACCAGCGGGCAATTGATGCCTTTCTTGTCAACGCCTGACGAACCCGTGAAATCCGAGACGATCTTGTCGCCTTCAACCGAAACCTTCACCTTCAGTGTGATCGGACTTTCGAAACCGTCTACTGTCATCTCCCCGTCTGCCGACGTCTGCGGCAAAGCCGCAATCCGCTCAAGCGTCGCGCGTCGGGAGTTTTCCAGAATGAAAGTCGCAATGCCGTCAAGACTTTCGAGGTCGAATTCCTCCATCATGCCGACAAGGCGACGGTGGCCAATCTCGTTACAAGTAGCCAAGGCATAAATATCGCCGATCAATTGATCCGGTTCGCGCACGTTTCCACGGATGATGCGGGTCAAGGTGTGATCCACATTGCCCTTGTCTGCGAACTTCATGATCGGGATGTACAGACCTTCTTCATACACGCTATGCGCATCCGCGCCGAAACCTCGGCCTCCAACATCCACAACATGCGCGGTACAGGCAAAAAAGCCGACCAGCGCGCCCCTGTGGAACGAAGGTGTGACCATCGTAATATCATGCAGATGCCCGGTCCCTTCCCAAGGATCATTGGTGATATAGACGTCACCTTCATGGATGTTGTCCCGCCCAATCCGCCGAATGAAATGCGCCACAGCATCCGCCATCGCGTTAACATGCCCCGGTGTGCCGGTGACCGCCTGTGCCAGCATGTTGCCGTCAACGTCGTAAACGCCTGCGGACAAGTCACCTGCTTCGCGCACAGAGGTCGAAAATGCCGTCCGCACTAACGCCTGCGCCTGTTCTTCCACAATGGAAATCAGACGATTCCACATGACTTGGTTAGCAACTCTGGAAGGATCGGTCGTCATTGTGCGGCCTCCTTAGCGATAATGTCGATGCAGCCGTCTGGTTGGCGGATCGCGTCCCGGCTGGCAGGCACGATGATGGTTGTCTCGTCCTCGACAACCGCGACCGGCCCCTTAGCAGACTCTCCGGATGCCATATCAAACCGGTTCACAAGGTCCGCGTCGAGGAATTTACCTGTCGCTGCATCAAACAAGGCCCGTGTTCCAGCAGATTTGGCGGCACTGCCTTTGGCGATTTCCTCCATCCGGGCCACATGTTCGGGCGGCGTGGTCGCATTCACCGACCAGACGGTGATTTCGATGTCCATACCGTCCACCGGGCGGCCAAACAGTTTGGTGTAGTCTTCGATAAAACGCGCCTCGAAGGTAGCGACATTCGGGTTCATCGCCTGTTCTTCGGTCA
>CAZDXI010000075.1:0-11753 GCA_964509095.1 uncultured Rhodobacterales bacterium | reverse complement strand
GGCTTATGTGGTGTCGATCTTGCTGCTGCTCGCGGTGGAGTTCTTTGGTGTCGTCGGCATGGGTGCGCAGCGTTGGATTGATCTTGGATTCATGCGCCTGCAACCGTCTGAACTGATGAAAATCACACTGGTGATGGCGCTTGCGGCCTATTACGACGCGCTGCCTGCGGAAAAGACGTCCCGTCCTCTTTGGGTGCTGATCCCGGTGCTGTTGATTTTGCTCCCCACCGGGCTTGTGATCATCCAACCGGACCTCGGCACGTCGATCCTGCTTCTGGCCGCAGGAGGCGGCTTGATGTTTGTTGCGGGCGTGCATTGGGCGTATTTTGCGGTTGTGATCGCAAGCGTTGTGGGCTTGGTCACGGCTGTTTTTCAGTCGCGTGGAACGCCTTGGCAAATGCTGCAGGACTATCAATTCCGACGCATCGACACCTTCCTTGATCCCTCCCAAGACCCTCTTGGCGCGGGCTATCACATCACCCAATCCAAAATCGCTTTGGGCTCGGGTGGCTGGACCGGTCGCGGCTTTATGCAAGGCACGCAATCCCGGCTGAACTTCCTGCCGGAAAAACACACCGACTTCATCTTTACCACACTGGCGGAGGAGTTTGGATTTGTCGGCGGGATCACTCTGCTGGTGCTTTATGCGCTGATCATCCTGTTTTGTGTGACCTCTGCGATCATCAACCGGGACCGGTTTTCGAACCTGCTAATCCTTGGCATCGCTCTGAATTTCTTTTTGTACTTCGCGGTGAACATGTCGATGGTGATGGGGCTGGCCCCTGTGGTTGGTGTGCCTTTGCCGCTGGTCAGCTATGGAGGCTCCGCAATGCTGGTGCTGCTAGTGGCGTTTGGCCTTGTGCAATCCGCCCACGTCCATAGGCCGAGGTAACATGATCAACGTTCTCTTTGCTGCTCAGGACAATCGCTGGGTAGAGTATGAACCCGAGTTGAAAAGCGCCTTCACCGACTCGGGTCTGTCCGTGCATCTCTCGCGCGAAATCGCCCCGGAAGACGTCGACTACATCGTCTATGCTCCGAATTCATGGCTGAAGGACTTCACGCCCTATGTGCGCTGCAAAGCCGTTCTGAATCTGTGGGCGGGGGTGGAAAGTGCGGTTGGCAATGAAACCCTGACCCAGCCGTTCTGCCGTATGGTCGACCCTGCCCTGACGCAAGGCATGGTCGATTGGGTCACCGGCCATGTGCTGCGCCATCATCTGGGCATGGATGCGCATATCCATGCGCAACCGGGGGAGTGGACCCCTGTCGCTCCGCCCGTGTCCTGGGATCGGAAAATCACGATCCTTGGTCTAGGTGAATTGGGCGCTGCATGTGCTTCCGCGTTGTCGCGGCTGGGGTTTCAGACGCACGGCTGGGCGCGCTCGGAAAAGTCGATAGATGGCGTGACCTGCCATACAGACCTAAACGCGGCCCTAAAGGACGCCGATGGCGTTGTCCTGCTGCTGCCTAAAACCAAGGAGACCGAAAACATCCTGAACGCGGCAACGCTGCGTTTGCTCAAGCGCGGCGCTTTCGTGTTGAACCCGGGTCGCGGCCCGTTGATCGATGACAAAGCCCTGCTATCTGCGCTGGACTCCGGGCAGGTCGGACATGCCACGCTGGACACGTTCCGGCAGGAACCCTTGCCCAAAGACGATCCCTATTGGCACCACCCGCGCGTCACGGTCACGCCGCACATTGCATCCGAAACCCGCGCCAAGTGGTCGAGCCTCACAATCGCCGAAAACATCCGGCGAGGTCAGGCGGAGGAACCATTCTTACACCTCGTAGACCGCACCCTCGGATACTGACACCCCCGAGTTTTCACAAAAACTCAGGGCAATTTTCCTCCTTAAAGATAATCATCATGCGGCCAGTCCACGCCCCTTGAGCAACGCCTCAACCCCGGGCAAACGCCCACGAAACGCCACATACAACTCGGCCGCATCTGCACTGCCGCCGGTGGACAGAATGTTTTCTTCCAGAGCCTTGGCTCGTTCAACGTCAAACGCACTACCCGCTTCCTCAAAAGCTTCGAACGCATCTGCAACCATGACATCGGACAACATGTAGGAAAAAAACCCGCTCGAATAGCCATCACCCGCAAACACAAGCGCGAAATGCGGTGACGCGTGGCGCATGCCGATGCTGTGCGGCATGCCTAAGCCTTCCAGCACGTCCGCCTGCCGCGCCATCGGATCACTGCTCGCCGCGCCCAGATGGAACTCCAGATCCACAAGGGCCGAGGCCACGTATTCCACCGTCTGGAAACCCATGTCGTAGGTCGCGGCCCCTAGCACGCGGTTCAACAGATCTTCTGGCATCGCAGCGCCTGTATCTGCATGCGTCGCGAACTCCCGCAGCACCTCCGGCACCTCCAGCCAATGCTCATATAGCTGGCTGGGCAGTTCCACAAAGTCGCGCGCAACGCTTGTGCCCGAGACACTTTCATAGGTCACATCCGACAGCATCTGGTGCAGCGCATGCCCAAACTCGTGGAACAGCGTGCGGGCATCGTCATAGCTCAACAACGCCGGATCACCCTTGGCAAAATTGCATACATTCACGACCACAGGCGTCTGCTCCTCGGGCCATTTCGCTTGCGACCGGATCGCCGAACACCACGCGCAAAGTAATCTCCGATGAAGACTGCTACGTGTTTCCCATTCCGAGTCACCTCCCATGCACGCGCATCCGCATGATAGAGAGGCACATCCAAGGCACGAAATTCCAACCCGAACAACCGGTTCGAGCAGGCGAACGCGGCCTCAATCATCTTATCGAGTTGAAAGAACGGCTTCACTTCCGCCTCGTCCAGATCATGTTCCGCCGCGCGGCGCTTCTCGGAGTAGTACCGCCAGTCCCACGGCTCCAGTGGGCCGTTCACGCCGTCTTCTTGCATCATGCCTGCCAGAACTGCTTCATCCTCCAGCGCGCGCGCTTTGGCCGGTTCCCAGACCGCCATCAGCAGCTCTCGCACGCGCTCTGGCGTGCCGGCCATTTCGGTTTCCAGTTTGAAGTGCGCAAAATCGGCGTAGCCGAGCAGCTTCGCCCGTTCTTCGCGCAAGGCCAAAATCTCCGCCGCGATCTCACGGTTGTCTGTCTTCCCACCGTTGGCTCCGCGTGCGCCCCAAGCCTTGTAGGCCACTTCCCGCAAATCGCGGCGCGGAGAAAACTGCAAGAACGGCACAATCAAGGACCGCGACAACGTCACAACTGGCCCCTTCGCGCCCTTTTCCTCGCCCGCGGCCCGTGCTGCGGCAACGACGAAGTCTGGAAGCCCTTCCAGGTCATCCTCGGACAGGTCCATGAACCACTCGCGCTCATCCGACAGAAGGTTCTGCGTGAAAGCCGTGCCGAGTTCTGCGAGCCGTCCTTTGATTTCTTTCATGCGGGCCTCGTCCGCACCCTCCAGTGCTGCGCCAGAGCGGACGAATCCGCGATGTGTCAGCATCAACACACGGGCCTGCTCGTCCGTCAGGTCTAGGGCCTCACGCTTGTCCCACAAGGCCGCAACCCGTCCAAACAGCGCCTTGTTCGACGAAATCTCCGCAAAATGCGCGGCCAGCTTTGGGGAAAATGCGCGCTGCAACTCTTCCCGCTTGGGGTTGCTGTCCGACCCGGCCACGTTGAAGAACACGCCCAACACTTTGTCGAGATCTCCGCCCGCGGCCTCCAGCGCGCCGATCACGCTGTCAAAAGTCGGCTCCCCGGTTTCGCCTGCAATCGCATCGATCTCTGCGGCATGTGCGGCCAGTGCCTTATCCAGCGCAGGGGCGAAATCCTCATCTGAAATACGGTCAAAGGGTGGAATACCAAATTCAGTCGTCCAGTCTTGCAGCAGGATATTGGTCATGTGGGGAACTCCTTTGCATCTCAAATAATCCTCCCTTGCATCCCGCTCAACCCCGTTGGACAAATCGCGCAACGGAGGACACCACAATGACCAAACTGCCCAACCAAGCCGGTCCCATGACCCGGGCCATTCACGCAGGCGAAGGCCCCGATCCGACCACCGGTGCTTCGGCCCCGCCGCTGCACATGTCCTCCACCTTTGTCAGCGACAGTGTGGGCGGGTTTTCGGCGCATGACCTGACAGAGGACAGCCCGTTTGCCTATGCCCGCTGGGCAAACCCGAACGTGCAGTCCTTGGAAACCAAGCTGGCGGCACTTCAAGGAACCGAGGATTGCCACTGCACTGCATCTGGCATGGCGGCCGCAAGTGCAATGCTGCTAACCTTGCTGTCCTCCGGCGATCATCTGGTGATTTCCGATGTGTCCTATGCCGGGGTTGCCGAACTCGCCCGCGAAACCTTGCCCCGTTACGGCGTAGAGGTTACGCCAGTTGATATGTCCGACCTCAACGCCGTGCGTGCCGCGATGCGTCCCAATACAAGGCTGGTGCACACAGAAAGCCCCGCGAACCCGATATTGCGTCTGACCGATCTGCGCGCGGTCGCTCAGATTGCCCATGACGCAGGTGCTTTGGTCAGCACGGACGCGACCTTTTGTGGACCAATGGGTATGGATACAGGCGCCCTTGGCATCGACCTCGTAATGCATTCCACCACCAAGTACGTTGGCGGGCATGGTGACGCGGTGGGCGGCGCAGTTTGTGGTCCCAAAGACCTGATCTCCCGCATCCGGCTGGAGGCTGGCATTCATCACGGAGCCATCCTGTCCCCCTTCAATGCATGGTTGATCTCTCGTGGGCTTTCCACCCTGCCCTTGCGTATGAAAGCGCATGAAGCAGGTGCACTGGCCGTTGCGCAGTGGTTGGAGGAGCAGCCAAGCGTGACCAAAGTGCTCTATCCCGGTCTTGCGTCACATCCCCAACATGATCTGGCGCGCGCGCAGATGGCCAACACATCTGGCATGATCTCCTTTCAGGTCGGAGACGCCGCGACAGGACAGGCTCTGGCACAAAAGATGATCGATCGGTTGAATATCATTCACTATGCCGTATCGCTCGGCCATCACCGCTCATTGATTTTCTGGATGGAAACCGAACCGCTGATGGACTCATCTTTCGCCCTGACAGGTGCTGCCCGCGACAGTTACCGCGCGTATGCCGGGGAAGGTGTGTTTCGCTTGTCGGTTGGTCTGGAAGACCCCGCCGACCTTATCGCTGACTTGTCCCAAGTCCTTTAGGGTGCGTGTTGTACAATGACCGCACAGCCGTTCAATGAGGCCCGCACACCGGGCAATCCTCGCGCCGTTTCAAGGTGATCTTGCGCGTCTCTCCATAAAGCCCGTCATAGATCAGCATCTCCCCTCGCAGAGCCTGCCCTGCGCCTGTAATCACTTTGATCGCCTCTAGGGCCATCATGGTGCCAACAACGCCGGGCAAGGGGCCAATCACACCGGCCTCTGAACAAGGGGGTGCCAGCGACGAGTCCGGCGCCTCTGGGAAGATGCATTTGTAGCAGGGGGCATTCTGCGCCGGATCAAAAACCGACACTTGCCCTTCCCATTGGGTCAAGGCGCCCGACACCAATGGAGTTTTTGTGATCACAGCGGCTTCATTAACGAGATACCGGGTGTCAAAATTGTCGGTTCCATCCAGAATAACATCGTATTCCTCGAACAATTCCCGGGCCGTTTCAGCATCCAGCCGCCTTTTGTACGGCTTTACCGTCACAAACGGGTTCTGCGCTTCCATCTCTTTCTGAGCGGAAAAAACCTTTGGCATCCCTATAGCTTCATCCTTGTGGATCACTTGGCGATGCAGGTTCGCACTATCGACCACATCGTCATCCACGATCCCAATCGTGCCTACACCCGCCGCCGCGAGGTATTGCAACGCCGGGCTGCCCAACCCGCCAGCCCCGACCACCAAAACAGATGCGTTCTTGAGCGCCTTTTGACCTGTGCCGCCCACCTCTCGCAGCACAATGTGCCGTGCGTATCGGGTTAGCTCTGCCTCCCGGAAAGCGCCCGGATTCGTTGCCGGTTTTTCCGCTTCCTCTTTGGCAACAGCCTTTGATTTCAATCGCCTGAGGCCTTCTCGGTAGATCATGATCAGCGCAACGGCTCCGCCGAGCAGCAACCAAAATGCAGGAGAACCGCCCGTGGCCAACCGCAACGGATGCCCTGCAGGTAGCACGACGTGCAGCATCAAAACCGCCACATAAAGCAGGCCAATCATCAGCAGACGCGCCTGCACGGGCACTTTCAACGCGACACCAATGCCCCAAAGCACAGCCGCCAATACAAATACCAAAAGCATCAGCTCACTCCGGTTGAACCAAACCCGCCAGAGCCGCGCGCCGTTTCATCCAATTGGTCTTGAACGGTGAACTTCGCCTGAACGACCGGCGCGGCGACCATCTGTGCAATGCGCATCCCATGTGTGATCACAAAAGTATCAACGCCGCCATTTTGCACGATCACGCCCAGCGCTCCCCTGTAATCACTGTCAATTGTGCCCGGACTATTGGGCAGCGTCAGTCCATGTTTCAGCGCCAAGCCGGAACGGGGTCGCACCTGAACCTCAAAGCCTTCCGGAATCGCCAATCGTAACCCTGTCGGAACCAGAACCAGTGCGCCTGCAGCCAGCTCAATCTGCCCCCGGTCTGGCAAATTCGCGCGCAAATCCGCCCCTGCCGCACCGCCAGACTCATAGCTCGGCAGGCCGAGGTCTTGGTCCGCACCATCCTCCCAAGCGATTGAAATGACTGGGTTCATTCGGTGATCGCCTCGGCGATCCGTTCTGCAAGGCGTCGCGCGACATCTGTCTTGGACATACGCGGCCAATCCTCGGCCCCATCATCGGAGATCAAGGTCACATCGTTTTCCGACCCGCCCATGATGCCCGTTTCCGGGCTGACGTCGTTTGCCACGATCCAGTCGCATCCTTTGCGCTTGCGCTTGGCTGTGGCGTTCTCAATGACGTCATTTGTTTCTGCGGCGAACCCAACGACAAGGCGTGGGCGCTTTGCACTGTTGGACAGAGCCTTCAAAATGTCGGGGTTTTCCCCGAACTCCAGATCAGGTGTGCCGTCTTTGGACTTCTTCAGTTTGCGATCCCCGGCGCCTACGACATGCCAATCTGCAACCGCGGCCGCACACACGGCCGCATCAACTGGCAACGCGCACTGCGCAGCATCAAGCATCTCTTTCGCGGTTTGCACTTCGACAATCTCCGCGCCTTCGGGACGTGCAGCGTCCGCAGGTCCTGTAACGAACACGACTTCCGCCCCAAGGCGCATCAATGCCTTTGCCAATGCAGTGCCTTGCGCCCCAGACGACCGGTTCGCAATATATCGAACCGGATCAATTGGCTCATGCGTCGGCCCCGATGTCACGAGCACGCGCTTTCCCTTCAATGGACCTTCGCCCAACTGTGCTTCGATCGCCGCGACGATTTCCAAGGGTTCAGACATACGGCCGGGACCAAATTCACCGCAGGCCATATCGCCGCTGTTGGGACCAACACTGGCAACGCCATCGCCTTGCAACGTCGCCAGATTTCTCTGTGTCGCAGGGTGTTCCCACATCCGCACGTTCATCGCAGGCGCGATCAGAACAGGCGTATCTGTCGCTAACAACAACGTCGTTGCGAGATCGCTCGCCAGACCTTGTGCCATCTTCGCCATCAGGTCTGCCGTGGCAGGCGCGACCACAACCAGATCGGCAACGCGGGACAATTGGATGTGCCCCATCTCTGCCTCGTCTGTCAGATCAAACAAGTCGCGATAAACCTTGTCTCCAGCCAACGCGCCTACGGACAGCGGCGTCACAAATTCTTCCGCAGCCCGTGTCAGAACGGGGGTGACCGTTGCACCGCGCTCGCGCAATCGCCGGATCAGATCGAGCGATTTGAACGCCGCAATTCCGCCGCCGATAATCAGGAGTATTCGTTTGCCTTTCAACATCAGCGCGAGACTAGGCTTCGCGCGGCGCGCACGCAAGGGCGCGACAAGCTCTCACTTGAAAGCAGCACATGGGTCAGACCGTACGACCGCCGGGGCATCCGCAACATCGTCAAACGGCCCACCAAGTGCCCCACTTTCTGATTGTCCTATTGCAAATACTTCAAGATGCGGAGCCACCCGCCGCAAATAGGACGGTACGCCCCAATCAGTGCGGGCATGTCCATTTCCGGTGATCAAAACAACGGGCGAGCCAAAAGTTTCCAATGCATCCAGAACCGCACGTGAAAACTCCGCATCCCGCAGGCGCTGTGCTTCGATCATGCCGCCCATCATGTCTATTGGCATGGCTTCGCAATGGGCTTTGAACTGAAGTTGTGCGCGTTGGTGTGCCTCTTCCTTTGGCAATGGCTCGGTCAAACCAAACGCAACCGCATCGCCGCGAAAGACTTCGGCCGCTGTCTCGGAAAACGCAGCCCGAACGGTGTCGCGCGGCAAGGCGGCTCCTATGATCTCTGAACTCGCAGCCAGAACATCAGAATAATCCGCGATATTGGACCAATGAAACCCGTCAACCGCCTGAGCCATCGCTTCAGGCGTTCGCGCCACGCCTGATAGCGCAATCGCTTCCTCCGGCGTCAGCATCTCGAACACAACCGCCTTCACAGCAAAAGCCTCTAACCACTGCACCTGCACATCATGATGCGCGGGGTTGTCGTGGACTTCACCTAAAACAAGCACGTCGAATTCAGGCACACCAGACGACTTCCACCCACCGGCCCACGCAAAAGGCGCGACTGTAAAAGCCGCGCCTAGAATGAGTGTTTGCATGTACGTCATGCGAGGAAGTGGTGAACTTCCTTGCTTTCATTTTCAAGTGCCTTGCGCATCTTTTGGAAGGCTGCGGCCTCCAACTGGCGAACCCGTTCTTTGGACAGGTTCAACTCATCGCCAAGGCTTTCCAATGTGCGCGGGTCGTCACGCAATTTGCGTTCGCGCACGATGAACCGTTCCCGTTCATTGAGATTGTTCAGCGCCATCAACAGCCATTCGCGCAGTTGCGCTGTGTCGAGATCATGCTCGACCGTTTCTTCGGCCTGCGCGCTGTCGTCTTCCAGCGCATCAATCCATTCACGCCCTTCGTCTTCAACAGACTGAGTGGCGTTCAGCGAGTAGTCAGACCCAGACAGCCGGCCTTCCATCATTTCTACATCATGCAGCGGAACGCCGATGTCGGTGGCAATCATCTGGCGCAAAGTGTGCCCTTCAAGAACCTCACCGCGGGCCGCCGCCTCGCGTTCCAATCGTGCCTGAACGCGGCGCATGTTGAAAAACAGGGACTTCTGTGAAGATGTCGAACCCGTGCGTACCATTGACCAGTTCCGCATCACATGGTCCTGAATGGATGCTTTGATCCACCACACTGCATACGTGGAAAAGCGTACACCCCGATCAGGATCGAACTTGTCGGCAGCTTTCATCAAGCCCAACCCGGCTTCCTGAATGAGATCATTCATAGGTGCGCCATAGCGTTTAAACTTCGCCGCCATGGAAATGGCCAGCCTCATATACGCTGTGATCAGCCGGTGTAGCGCGGCCTCATCACGTTCATCGCGCCAAGCATAGGCAAGCTTCAACTCCGTCTCGGCATCCAGCAATTCTGCTTTCATGGCCACCCGAGACAAGGACATGTCACGAACGTTATCTAACGCCATCGAACGATCTCCCCGATCTGTTATTGTCTTGCGTGACTTGCCTCACGCTATGACAGGTTTACGGGCGCACTGGCGTTTTGGTTCAGTCGGAGGCTCAAAAAAATGCTTGCCGGATCAACGGCCTGCACTAATTCCTGCGACTGAGAACGTTACCTTAGCATTTTTTTCTAAATTTTTCATAAACTTATTTGTGACCGCTTAGTTTGGCTGTTTTTTGTGTTCGAACCAGAAAAAATTTGCTGAACGTCCAGCCATAAGCATCCGTGACGCGTTTGCGCACAATTCTCAATTGGTGTCTGTTCACAAGGCGAGCTAGCCTCTCGCCATGACATATGAACTCTATATTGGCCATTATGCCTATTCTTCGTGGTCGCTGCGCGGCTGGCTTTTGTTTGAACGCTTTGGGCTGCCGTTCACCACAAGTGTGGTCGACTTTTCGACACAAGACGTTGGCGCACAGCTGAAAGACCTGCATCCGGCCCGCACTGTGCCCGCCATTCGCATGCCAGAGGGAGCCGTGATCGGCGATAGCCTCGCTATTGCAGAAGAGCTGGCCACCCGACACCCGGATGCCGGGTTTTGGCCGAGTGATCCAATGTACCGTGCCACCGCCCGCGCTTTGGCAAATGAGATGCACAGCGGATTTACAGCTTTGAGAACTGCATGCCCCATGAGCCTGCGTCAGGCCTATGACTGGTCTGACCCATCCGAAGAGGTCCGCGCGGATCTGGCCCGTTTGGAAGTGATCTGGAACCACGCGAGGGCCACATGCCCGTCAGACGGCCCATGGCTTTGCGGCGAATACTCTGTCGCAGACGCGTTTTTTTCACCGGTTGCCGCACGCATAGCGGGGTATTCCCTGCCTGTGAGTTCAGACGCGATGGAATACGTGAATGCACATCTGGCCGACCCGGCATTCCGGCGCTGGCGTGCGATGGGTTTGGTTGACGGAAAAACTCTGCCTTGGTACGCGCAATCATACGCCCAGTTGCCATGGCCCGGCCCAGCGCCGCGCGCGGCCAAAGCGACTGACGACACGCAGTCCGTAAACAGCGCATGCCCTTATTCCGGGAAGCCGGTTACCCACTTCATGCTGATGGAAGGCAAAGTGTATGGGTTCTGCAATGCATTCTGCCGGGACAAAACAGTTGCTGACCCCGAGGCCTGGCCCGCATTCATGGCGCTCGTCGCGTAGACGCATATGAGACGGGCGTTAACCTTGCACTAACCATACCCGGAATAAGCCTGTTGCGGTCTGCAACGGGGGAACGTCCGGGTTATGGTATCACGCGCCTATACTGTCGCTTTCGAAGGGGTGGAGGCGCGCATTGTCGAAGTGCAATGCGCCGTGTCCCCCGGCATGCCAGCATTTTCCATTGTTGGCTTGCCCAACAAAGCCGTGTCGGAAGCGCGCGACCGCGTGCGCAGCGCTCTCCAATCCTTGGCCATCGCGTTGCCGACGAAGCGGATCACCATCAACCTGTCTCCAGCAGACCTTCCGAAAGAAGGCTCGCACTTCGACCTTCCTATCGCGCTTGCTTTACTGTCTGCTTTGGACATCCTGCCCGCCGATAGCGTTGAAAACATGGTCGCGCTTGGAGAACTGTCTCTCGATGGCAAACTGATGCCCGTTCATGGGGCACTTCCGGCGGCTATGGCGGCCGCTCAGGAAGATCGTGGGATGGTGTGCCCCGCAGCTTCAGGTGCTGAGGCCGCATGGGTCGGAAACACGCAAGTGATTGGCGCGAAGTCTCTGCAAGAAGTTATCCAGCATTTTACAGGTCAGCGTACACTTCCAGCAGCTGAACCTGGCGAGGTCAGCGCAGACACAGGCATGCGCGACCTTGTGGATGTGAAAGGTCAGGAACGCGCGAAGCGTGCGCTGGAAATCGCCGCTGCCGGACGGCATCACCTGATCTTTGTCGGTGCGCCGGGGTCTGGAAAATCCATGCTGGCCTCGCGTCTGCCGTCGATCCTGCCGCCCTTGTCTGCGCAAGAAGCGCTGGAAACTTCCATGATCCATTCCTTGTCCGGCCTTCTGGACGAAGGCGGTATTTCCCGCACCCGCCCGTTTCGCGAACCCCACCACACAGCTTCCATGGCCGCGATTATCGGCGGTGGGCGGGGCGCGAAGCCGGGCGAAGTCTCCTTGGCGCATAAC